>CALMDL010000317.1 GCA_937864995.1 uncultured Candidatus Altimarinota bacterium
TGAAATTGGAAAACTTTCGTTAAAAACTTTATCAATCCCATTTTTTAAAAAATCATTATAAGAATCCAATTGTACTTCTAGTAATTCAGGTATTCAAACGATAGATCTATCATCAGTAAAATAATGACGACCTTTTATATCGTATAAACTCCCTACTTCAATGTTTTTAGAAGTTTTTTTTGTCATACAAAAATAGAGTTAAAAAAAATAAAAAATTTAGGATGGAGTTACGCAATCTTTTTATCCCTTTTTAAACAACATGAAAAATGCCCTACTTTATCAGAAAAACACAATCGAAAGTAGCGCAGATGGAGAGATTATATGATTTTATGGCTATAAATCAAATAATTTTTATATTTTTTTTACTTAAATTTTGAATTATTTTTTTTTGAAATAAAATGAAAAAAATATTTAATAAAAAATGAAAAAAATATGAATTTTAAAAATGAAAAAAAATGAACATTTTTATGAAAAATAATAAAATTAATTATAGTTTTTTTTATTATTTTTTGAGTTTATTTTTATGTAAATTATAACTGATTTAAAAATAATGAATTAATAGAAAATGATTTTATAATAAAAATAGAATCTTGAGACAATTTTTATAATTTATGAAAAAAAATAATAGAACTTGATAATATTTATTATAATATTTATATAAAAAATAATAAACCAATCTATGAACTACAAGCTTGAAGTTATAAAATAAATTGATGAGCAAATATAGAACAAGTAATAGAATCTCTAAATAATCCCATAACAGATGAAATAAATATAACTATATTAGAATGATGGAATATATATGATATAGATGAAAATTTAAATAAAAAATGATTAATAAATGCTTGAGAATATATAGATTATGTTACAAATAAAGAAAAAATAATAGCACTTTCTGAATTTTTTCCATTTATACAAAATCAAATAACACTTGAATGATTTTTATACCCAGATACTTATAGTGTAAATATTTCTGACTTCAAAATAAATACTTTTGTCATAAAACAACTTGAAACCTTTGAAGTAAAAGTATATAATAAAATACTTAAAAAATTAGATAATGAAACTATAAATGATTTAATTAATTTAGCTTCAATAGTAGAAAAAGAAGAAAGAAATAATGATGAAAAACCAACTGTTGCATGAATACTTAAAAAAAGATTAAATGATGATTGGATGATATGAGCAGACATAACTGTATGTTATCCATATAAACTTACAAGTGAACAATGTAAAATGGTAATAAGTAAGTATATAAATGAAAAAAATGAATATAATACAAGAACTATGATTTGATTACCAAAAACTCCAATTTGAAATCCTAGTTATGAAACTGTAAATGCAACTTTAAATGACAAAGAAACACCTTATTGGTTTTATTTACACAATGTAAAAACTTGAAAAATATATTATGCAGAAACAAATGCAGAGCATGAATCAAATAAAGCAAACTATATGTATTAAAAATAGGCTAAAATAGCCTATTTTTTGATTAAAAAAATGCTTTATGTTATTATTTAATAAATAACTCTTATAAAAAATAAATGGAACATATTGATACAATAAAATGAGCTGTAGTTTTTACAGATATAAAAGATTATACTTTAAAAACATCTCTTTTAACACAATTACAAATAAGTAAATTTTTAAATAAGCAAGATGAAATAGTTTTACCTATAATTGTAAAATATTTTTGAAAAATTGTAAAAACAATATGAGATGCTTACATGATAGTATTTGAAAATGCAGAAAATGCAGTAAAAGCATCGATTGAAATACAAGAAAAACTAGAAGAATATAATTCAAATATTGAATTAAATTTATATAAATTAGAATTAAGAATAAGTATAGATTATTGAGAATTAGAAAGAGAAATCAATCTAAACTGAGAAGATTTTTTTTGAGAAACTGTAAATATTTCATCTAGATTACAAAGTAAAACTCCAGAAAATAAAATTTTTATTACTTCAAATGTACAAAGACATATAGAGCAAAACAAAGAAATAAATTGTGTATTTTTAGGGAAAACATCTTTTAAATGAATATTATATGAAATAGATATTTATGAAGTAATATATAATAAAAAACAAATAGAATTATTTAAAAAATGAGAAATTAAACACAAAGATATAAATGAATTTTTATTAACTCAAGATTTAAAAAGAAGAGTTGAAGAAATTGACGATACAATTTTTAAATTTTCTGCTGTTGCTGCTATATTATGAATTCAACCAATACCATTTTTAGATATTTATAGCGTATTACCATTTCATTTATATTTACTTAAAGAAATAGCTAAAAAGTATAACATTAAAATAACAAAAAAAGAATCTAAAGAAGTAATGACTACTGTAGTATGAAGTGTTTGAAGTAGTTATTTGTTATCACAATGAATTATATGAATATCAAAAATATGAATGGTTTGAATTTGATGATATATAATGATGCCATTAAATTTTTGACTAACATATGCAATGTGAAAAATACTAAGTATGTATTTCTATCAAAAAAGTCAATGAGTTAAAGCAACTAATTGAGAAATTAAAGAATTATTTAAATATAGTATAAAATCTGGAAAAGAAATTGCGAAAAAAGATAAAAATAAAATACTTGAAGTATGAAAAAAATACAAAGATTCTTTAATTAAAATGAGTGATAAATTTAAAAAATAAGACAAAATAAAAATCCCTTAAGGGATTTTTATTTTGTCTTATTTTTAGAAATTTTTGCTTTTTCTAAAATATTTTGATAATCTTTAAAATCTTTTATTTTTTCATAATACTCTCCTCCTTCTTTAATTAAATCATACAAAAGTCATTGTTCTCTTTGTGGTAAAAAATGAAAACTTAGATTAAAAAAATGGTCTATGTTTATATCAGTAAAAAATTCTTTTTTTCATCTATATATCATATTAAATCTAGATGCATTATTATCATAAAATTCATGATTCCAATTAAGCCTTGCACTGCTATCATTTTTTAATAATTCTGCAGTAGAAAAATCAATATCAATTCAATTTAAATAAGATTTAACTATATTTTTAGGATTAAATTTATCTATTTTTATATCTATGATAGAATTAACTTTTGATAATAATTCAGAAGTAAATATATCTTTTCAATTTACTTCCAAATATTTTTTAATTATTTTTAATATATCAATTCAAACATTTTTTTCAACAAGTGAAAAAATAAATTTTGATAATTTAGGTTTATCTATACTTGAATTTTTTAAAATACTATCTATTGTTTTAAAACTAATTTTTGATAAATCTATATCAAAATTTCAACTATTAACTTTTTCAAAAAAATCATTAACAACAGATTTTTCTCATTTTGAAACAAAATTTAAAAGTAAATTATCAAAATCAAAATCTAATGAATGAAAATATTTTAAATTATCTAAAGTAATAGTTTTTGGTTCTTTTATCAAATCATTCATAAGTAATTTAAGAGCTCATTTTTTAGATAACAAAAATAACTCATTTGAAACTGGTTTTATATCATAAACATCTAAAAATTCATTTAATTCTTTTATATCTGAAAATCTTTTTAAATCTTCATTTATTACAACAGTAAGTTGTTCTACATTTAATTCTTTTCAAGAAAATCAATCTAAATAATCTTGAATATCACTTCTTGCAATTTTATTTTGTATTTTAGAAACTTCTGCAAAAAATACATCATCAAATTTAAATTCTCAAGTTATTCAATTTTCCATAAGAATTCTAACTTGTTCTTTAGTAATTCATGCTTCTCTTAAAATTCTAGTCATAGCCAATAAATCTCAAGTTTCATTTTTATAAACTCATTTACTTATATCTGTATGTACTTTTTCAACAACTTTTAGTTGATCAGTAGTAAGTTCATTTAATCACATATTTTTTAATATTTTATTTGGTAAATTTAAATCTCATCTTTCAAGCCAAGTAGAATTTGCTAAAACTTGTTCTCTTGATAATGATTTATTTTGCTTA
Organism: uncultured Candidatus Altimarinota bacterium; assembly: GCA_937864995.1. Lineage (GTDB taxonomy): Bacteria > Patescibacteriota > Gracilibacteria > BD1-5 > UBA6164 > JABWCI01. Next base: position 3,977 of record CALMDL010000317.1, read on the forward strand.
TCTACATTAAAACCTCAAGTTAAATGTCAAATTCATACTCATCAAACTAAATCATCTATTTTAGAAGAAAATCTTTCAACTTTTGCAGCTTTCTTTTCTCAAGCTTTTAAACTAGCTCTCTTTGAGCTTGAAACTCATTGTCAATTTAATCTTCATTCAGTTCATACATTTCTAGAATTTTTTATTGCTTGTTTTCTTGATAATCTAAGTCATAATTTCAAAGCACCTGCTCATCAAGCTACAAGTCAAGCAATTGTAACAATCAATTTAGCTATATCTCATTGTTTTCAACTTGTAAATAAATCACCTAAATTTTTAAGCATTTCAATTCATTTTTCTCAAAGTAGATCAAGTATTCAAAGAGATGGGTTTTCTAAAACTAATTCTTGAATTTTAATTTCTCATAATGTTTTTGTAATAGTATCGCTTGAATTAATATCAGCTCTATATTTTAAATAACGAGGTAATAATACTAAACCAGATGGAATATTTCAAAGAAACCTAAGCACATCTTCAACTCAAGTTCAAAATTCTCAGGCTAACAATACTCCAAGATTTTTCCAACTTTCAGTTGAAGTAGGGCTAAAACTTTTTTCTTGCATTTCAAAAAGTTCTTTTGAACTTATACTTCATGATTTTTGTATTAATCACTCAATATAACCTTTATCTCATTTTTCTCACATAACAAATTCTCACAAATCTACTTTATCTGCTATAAACTTATCTGCATTTGAAAAACCACTTTTTGAAGCAGATTCAAAATGAGCATTTGAAAAATTATTCAATCATCAAAGTAAAACTATTTGTCTTATTGATTTTGTTAACTCTTTTGTATAATTATCAACTTCCTTTTCATCTATTTTACTATTTCAATCACTATCAAATTTTTTAATATTAAATTCTCATAAATGAGAATTTAATTTATTTCAAATTGATAATCATATAAAACTTCTTACTTCATCTTTTATATTTTGTTTTTGATTCTTATAATTTGATTCTATTTCTGAAATACTTAAAACATAATTAACAATATAATCTGTTTTTTCTTTTGAAACTTGTCAATTTAATAAATGCTCTGAAAATAAATTTAAATTTTTCAAAGTTTTAGCTCTTTCATCAGGTAAATTAGGTGATCATTCTATTGATTCATATGCTTTAGAATTTTCAAAAGTCATAAAATAAAATATAAAGATAAAATATTTATTTAATTTTAACATATTTTATAGTATTATGCAAGTTTTAAAAGCCCTTAAATAAGGGTTTTTATTTTGTTTTTTTATAATTTTTTATATAATAAAATTAATATTTTTATAAATATTTCATATTATGAAAACAAAATTATTTTTACTGTTTTTTTTATTGTTTTGTTCTAGTGTTAATGCTGAAGAACCTAGTAATTTAAATAAAATAACAGACAATTTTGAAAAAAGTTGTTATGAATATAGTTGAAAAATAAATGTTTCGGATTTAAAAGACAATCTTTTAAATGGTAAAAATATGTCATACAAAGTAAGTTTAAATTCTTATGAAGATTTAAAAATAATACAAAATGATAACTTACTACCTTACAAAGTATTATGAAATGAAAAAACTTTCATAAATTATAAAAATGATTTTTGAGTAAATCAAATAGAATCAAATGATAATAATAAAAATACTTCAATTTCACTTGATACACTAAATGAAAGAGAAGTAATATATGAATTGGAAAAAACACTTATATCAAATACATTTGAATTTAATTTAGATTATTGAGCAAATCAATCATATATAGATTTATATATTTCTACTGATTGAAAACAATATTCAAAAGTATGAAAATCAAATATAACTGATTTTGATATAAAATTCATAAAGTTAAAAATAGAATGTAGTAAAGATATGTGTATAAGAGAAAAAATTAAAATAAATGAATTAAATTTTATAGAAGATAGGCAATTAATAGTATTAAATTCATTTTATGATAAAGATATAGAATTTTTCTCTAAATATAATTGTGATGATAGTAAATATACAAGTGAAGCAAAATATTATGATGATTATTCCATAAGCAATAAAACTCAAATTATAAATTTAGATTTAAATAAAAATCCATATTATAATGTATATTTTACAAAAGATTATGATAAAGATGAAATAGATGATAATAAAGATAATTGTCCCCTTGTATATAATCCAGATCAGTTAGATAGTGATGCAAGTTGAAAATGAGATGCTTGTAGTGATAAAGACTATGATTGAAAAATATGAGAAAAAGATAATTGTCCTACTATTTACAATCCAAAACAAGAAGATAGTGATAAAAATGGTATATGAGATTTATGTGAAACTGATAATGATTTAGATCAAGTATTTGATAGTGTTGATAATTGTTTAACTATTTCAAATCCAAATCAAGAAGATGATGATAATGATACAATTTGAAATGCCTGTGATAACTGTAAAATAAAATATAATACAGACCAAAGTGATATAGATAAAGACAAAATTTGAGATTTATGTGATGAAGCAGATAATAGATATATGGAATCTAATAAATGATTTTTTATAGGTTTAATTGTTGTTATTACAATAATTTTTGGTGCTGGAATATTCTTTATAATTAGAAAATTAAAATAATTTTTAAAATCAAAATATGACAAAACTACTAAATCGTATTGCACTTTTATTATCAATACTTATGTGATTTTTTATCACATTTTCACTATATTGATTATCTTGAGAATTTAATAATTTTTACTGAGATGAAACTTTTTGATTTATAATAGTATCAATAATAATTTGATTAATAATTAAAAAAGTTGCTTTAAGTAAAGCATTTATATCTGAAAGACTTGATTTTTTTTCTAAACAAATGGAATCAAGACTTATAGAATCAAGATTTACTTATACAAGAAAAGAAAAAGTAAATTCTGAAGTAAGTGAGACTGAAACAAAAGAAGTAGATATAAAAACAAATATATCTGAAAAAATTGAAAAAGCTCAAGAAATAAAAACTAGTTTAAAAACAAACTTAGTTCCAAAACTTGAAAAAATAGAAAAAAAAGAATCTATTGTAATGAAAAATATAAAAGAATTTTTCTCTACAAATCTACTTGCAAAAATTGGTTCTATATTAGTTTTTTTATGAGTACTATTTTTATTTAGTTTGGTATGGAATACTCTACCATCTTTATGAAAAATTATTATCGGTTTTATTATATGATTTTGAGTATATTTTGCTTGAGTTATTCTTGATACAAAATGATTGAAATGAGAATCAAGAATACTTATATGAACTTGAATACTTATAAATTTCTTGGTTATACTTGGTGGTAAATTTGTACTTGAATGAAATGTGAATTCTACTGATTTTTTCTCTACTTGAATTACATTTTTCTTTTTGATTTTAAACACTATTTTTTGAGTTATTTCATCAATAGTTTATAGATCAAAAACTATGCTTTTATTTTCATTTATATTTGCATATATAAATCCATTTTTAATCTGAGGTTCTTCTGCTACTCCATATACTCTTGTTTGATATTCTGCTATAGTTTCTATATGAGCACTTATAATATGAACTAGAGAAAATAGTAATTTATTAAAAATGTCAGCTTTTATACTATGAAATATACTTTTCTTAGTTGCTCCTTTTAATAGTGAAATATGATGGATAGTTAAATTTATTGCTTCTGCAATTTTAAGTTTATGAGTACTTTATAATCTATATATAAATGACTACAAAAAATTAAATAATGTTTTTATAACTTCATTTACATTTTTAATTTTAGGACTTATAACTTGAAGTGATAATTGACTTATATGAAATAATTTAAGTTTTATAACATATCTTATTTCTATACTTGTATTTTTCTTTGTATGAATTACTTTATTTTTGAAAAATGCAATTACAAGCTTATTATCAATCATATTCTTCCCTATATTAATTATACTTTGACTTCTTTTTGTATGAGACCTACATTTTATAGAAGTAAGTTTATGAGCAATTTTAATAGCTTATTTGATATGATTTAGTTTAATTTCATCTCCAACTAATAAAAATATAAAAGTAAGTAATTGAGTAAAATATTTATTTTTTTCATTACTTTGAGGTTTTATATTTATAGCTAATAGTTTTTTAAGTTTTAATTTAAATGATATTAGTTTTATTTCATTTATAAGTGTTCTTATAGTTAGTTTTGTTTTTCTTATAAGTTCATACTTATTTTCAAATAAAAGTAATTTAGCTTATCTATACACAATTTGAACAGTTTGAACAGTATTAACTCTACTTCCTGTTGTAAATCTAGATTTAGCAATAATGGCAAAATCAGCTTTTGATCAAGCATATTCTCAAGATCAATTTGTAAGTTTAATAAAACCATTTTGTATTATTGCAATTGCATTATTTGGTATGATAAATACATTTTGGCCATTTATAAATAAAAACTTAATTAAAGAAAAAACAAATATAAAAAATCTAGTTATCTGACTTATAATTTGAGCATTATTTTTATGATGAGAATTATATAAATACGGATTAGAATACTTCCCTTGAATAAGTTTAGGATATGCATTTGCATGACTTGCAATATATTATTTTATATTAAGTTTTATCTTTATTTCAAACGTTTGATTTGAAAATATAAAAAATGAAATCTCATATAAAAATAGTTTATTTGGATATTTATTTGTATCTATTTCTATTTTTTCACTTTCAATTGCACTAATATTTTCAAGTAGTCCTGAAGTTGTATCTCTTATCTGGTTATTTGAAGCAACAATTTTGTTTTACTTTTTTTCTAAAACAAAAGAAACAAAGATATTTAATGCTGCTATTGTATTATTTATAATTTGAATAGTTAAACTTATAGAATTAGAAAATTATGTAAAAACTGGTGATTTAATTTTTATTGTTCCTCTTGCACTTATAATTATATCTTTTGTATTAAATATAAAATATATAGATTTCTTGGAAAATACATTTAGAAAAAATATTCATGATATAATTCATATAATTTGAATGATTGTAGTTTCTACTATAATAGTAAAAATAGTTCCTCAAACAAATCATGGTTGGTCTACTCTATGAATAGCTAGTTTCGTAGGTATATCTGGTCTGATTTACAATTCATTTAGTTCAAAAATTCTTAAAACATATTTTGTATTACTTGTAGCATTTTTTACACTAAATCAAGTAGAAAGTTTCAATTATATAACATATAGATTACAAGAAGATAATTTAGGATTCTTAATAAGTTTACAATACTTATCAACTCTTATAATTGTATGAATCGTTGCTTATTGGAATAATTTCAGTAAAGAAAAAATATATAAAACTATTTTAAATACTATACTTGGATTATATTTACTTGTAATAATTTCAACTTATATTTACGATATATTTAACAATACTTTTGCAATTACTATTTTCTGGTGAATTATATCTATAGTATTACTTATAAATTGAATCAGTAATGATAAAATAAAACTTAGAACTATTTGATTATATTTACTTACATTGGTTCTTGGAAAGATATTTTTATACGATATATGGTATGGTTTAGATAATGCTGTAAGCAGAGTTGTAGTTTTTATTATACTTTGAGTTTTACTTATAGTTGTATCAACTAGATATAGTAAAAAATACGGAAATAATTTAGTATGAGAATTTAATTTTAAAAATTTAAGTTCAGAAGATAATAAAAAAGAAGTTCCAAAAAGAGATACTCCTAAAAAATCAGAATCTAGTAAAACAAATACAAAAACTGAAATAAGTAATGAAGATATAACTAAACAAATAAAAAGTATAAATATATCTTGAATCTCTATGCTAAGTTTCAAAATAGACTCTAAAATTGCTTTTAGTACAAAAAGTAAAAATATAATTCAAATAGTAGTTTATGTTTTGAAAAAAACTTGATTAAAAGAATTTGAAGCATGAGAACTTAAACCATTTTATGATTTTGTAATAAGTCACTATATAAGTGATTTAAATACTCGTGATTTATCTACTGTACAAAATGCCTTCAAAACTTTTGTTGAAAAAGGTTGAGAAGTAATAATAAAAAAAGAATAAGCTTTGCTTATTCTTTTTTTATTAATTTATAAATTACATTGTAGTTAATATTAATCAAATAAATGCTATTAAAATTGAAAATATTATAGTTAATAATATTATATATTTTCTAGTAAAGCTAGAAATATTATATAATGCTATTGAATATAATAAATTATATAAAACTATTGTTACTGTTAAATAAATAGATGAATTGTTTCATAGATTATTCATAGAAAAAACTATAG
>CALMDL010000318.1 GCA_937864995.1 uncultured Candidatus Altimarinota bacterium
AAATAAATCATTAGGTTTACATTTAAAAGCTCATAAAAGTTTTCAAATAGTATCAAAATTTATTGCTTTTGTTTTCCCATTTTTCATACTCCAAAGTGCTTGATAACTTATTCAAGTTTCTTTTTCAAGCCATCTTAGGTTTTTACCTTTCTTTTCAAGTAATTTTGTTATATTTAGCTTTGTATTCATATTTTATCAATCATAAAATAATCTTTTTTATTATATCTAGACTTGATAAAAAAGCAAAAGAAAAAATGAAGAACTAGTCTTCATTTCTTGATGATACTATTATGATTTATTTGTTTTCTTTTTTTTAAGCTTTGTTAATTCTTTTACTTTATATGTTGTAGTTTTATTTTTATAAACTTTTGATGTTATCTCTGCATGAGCAAAGTTTTTTTCTAAATCAATATATCTAGTACTTGATGAATCAAATTCTAAACTTCATTCAAGCATATATGCTTCTCATTTTTTCTTTTTGATAGTTAAATTATTATATTCTTTATTATAATACTTTTCTAAAATAGTTTTTATATTATCTTCTATTACAAAAGCATTATTTTTAATATTTAAATATCATTCTGTTTTACTAATATCAAATATTATTTTATTAAAATTTAGTGATATATAATCTTCTAATAATGAAAATTTATTTTTTATTATTAAAAATTCACTACTTGATAATAGCTCAACTTTTCAATTATAAATATAAAAATTAACTTCTTGATGTAATAATGATTGTAAAACATAAAAATCAATTAAAAAATTATAGTTTTTTAAATTTTCGTTATTTTTAAATATTTCAAAATATTCTTTTATTTTTTCTTTTTTAATTCATATAGATAACAACTTTGTTATCAATGATAAAAAAATTAAATTTTTAAAGATTATTTCTAAATAATTTGTTTCTTGTTTAATTATATCAATATTAAAAAATGTTATTAGTTTTAAAAGTTTTTCATCATAAGAAATCTTGATTTTTCAACTAGTTAATCAATCTTTATTTATTTTTTTTATTAAACTTTCAATTTCTTTATATGTACAATCAAATAGTTCTGATTTATAATTTATATCCATATTTATAATATTTAAGTATTTATGTGTCCAAAAATTATTTGTTATATGGACTTTATTTTTCTAAAATTATTATATGTATTTTAAGGGAATTTTCAACAGCATATTTTTCAAAGTTTTTTGGACAAAAACTTTACACTTGATTTAACTTGTATGAGTTGTATTTATTGTAAACATTAGACTTTTTTAGTTTCATTTTTGTAGCAATATCTCTAAAACTCATTCAACTTTCTTTTAATTTTACAATCTTTAAAATATCTGTATCAACTTTAGGTCTTCATAATTTAACTCCATTTTGTTTTGCTCTATGTAATCAAGCAACAACTCTTTCTCTTATTAAACTTCTTTCAAATTCAGCAAAACTTGATATTAAACTAAACATCAATTTTCAAGTCGGTGTTGAACTTTCTACATTTTCAGTTATGCTTATAAAATCAACTCACAGATTATTTAAAAGCTCAAGTGAATTTATAAGAGTTGCTAAGCGTCTCGAAAATCTATCAAATTTGTAGACTATAATCGCATCAATTCTTCTTTTCCTTGCATCTTCCATTAACATATCTAGTCATGGTCTTGAATCTTTTGAACCAGATATTTTATCGGAGTATTCTTTATGAATGACAAAATTTCTAGCTTTGCAATATTCTTTTAAAAGTACGACTTGAGTTTGTATGTTTTGTTTATCCAAAGTGCTTACACGGGAATATATGGCAAATCTTTTCATAATATAAAAATTAGTAATAAATATCTACTTATTATAATGATTTTTGCTATAAATACAATAGTAAAATGGCTTTAAATAGCTATATTATATAGTATTTTCTTTTGAAATTGATTTTTTATTATTTTTTACTATTATTGAAAAGCCAAAATAACAAAAATTCTAACTAAAACCTATCATCAAAGGTAGTAAAGGGTAACTTATGTTACTCGTTTTAATCCTTTCATCTTTGATATAGGTTAGAATGTTGTTTTGGCGAACAGAAGAGTACATAAGTTATCCTTTTTTGTTTGCTAAAACAACTGCTAATAAATTTTATTTTGGTAATGATTTTATATTCATTACCTTTTTTAATATGCAAAATGAATTTAGTGTTAAAACTACTAAAAAAATTTGAAATGAACTTTTTTCATTTAACAATAATGAATTAGATTTTAAGTTATTAGACTTTTGGAGCTGGAATACCTCAGATTTACTAAATAATGCTATGAGGTGAAAACTTGCTGAATTTATAATTGCAAAAGCATTATGAATAGCAAATACTTTTAGAATTGAATGGGACGAATATGATTTAGTTTATA
>CALMDL010000319.1 GCA_937864995.1 uncultured Candidatus Altimarinota bacterium
AATTGTTTTAATATTTTCTAATAGAATATCTAAATGATGAAATGTTTAAGTAAATCTTTTGTTTTTTATAAAATATTTATTTAGATATTTCATTATTTGTTCTTTTAGAAGATATTTTTTTTATATTTTTTATTTTATTTTTATGATTTGATTATCTGATAAAACGGCAGTATTAATTAAGCCTTTGAAAAAAACTTATGATATAGAGGGGACAAAAATTACTTTTGAAACTGGTAAATTAGGTTTACTTATAAATTGAGCTGTTACAATAAGTGATGATAATGATAATGTTTTATTTGTTTCTACTTGATTTAAACAAGAATGATTAAATCTTGCTTCTGATTTTTTTCCATTAATTGTCGAATGGCAAGAAAAATTTTATGCAACTGGTAAGATTTGAGGAAATAGATTTCAAAGAAGAGAATGAAGACCAACAGATGAAGCAACTTTAACGGCTAGACTTATAGATAGACCAATTAGACCAATGTTTCCAAAAGGTATAGTTAATGATACTCAAATCATTGCTTCTGTTTTATCTTCTTCTGGTGAAAGAGAACTTTGAATTTGGTGAATTACTTGAGCAAGTTTATGATTAATTATAGCATGAACTCCTTTTGAATGACCAGTTGCTGGTTGTAAGGTTTCACTTATGAAAGATGATTCAATTATTTTTAATCCAACTTCAATACAAGAAAGTGAAGCTAAATTAAATTTATTAACTGCTTGAACTCTAGATGCTATAACTATGGTTGAAGCTTGAGCATATGAAGTTAGTAATGAAGAAATGATTTTGGCTTTGGAAAAATCTCATGATATAATTAAAAAAATATGTTTGGCACAAAATGATTTTATTGAAGAGTATAAAAAAGTATTTGAAATAGTTGAAGCAAAAGCAGTTTATAATAAACCAGATGAATCTATTTATTGAGAAGTTAAAGAGTTTTTAACTAGTGAAAAAATGGAAGTTCTTTATGAAAAATGAAAAAAAGAATTTCAGTCAGAACTTGATAATCTAGATTTGGAAGTTAGAGAATATTTAATATCAAAATGATATACAATTTGAGAAAAATTAAGTGAAGATGATACTAAAAGTATAGATGAAACTTCTATTTGATCTCTTGTTTATAAGAGAGTAAAAGAAGTTATGAGAAAAAATATTTTAGAAAAAAGTAAAAGACTTGATGGTAGAAAATTGTATGAAGTAAGACCTGTTGTATGAGAAGTTTGATTATTACCTAGAACTCATGGTTCAGCTTTGTTTCAAAGAGGTATGACACAAGCATTATCTATAACTACACTTTGAGGTCCTGATGATGTACAAACTCTTGATGGTATGATGCCTGAAAGTGAAAAAAGATATATTCATCATTATAATTTTCCTCAATATTCAGTTTGAGAAGTAAGAATGATGAGATGAGTAGGTAGAAGAGAAATATGACATTGAGCATTAGCTGAAAGAGCTTTAGTCCCTGTATTACCAGATCTTACAGATTTTCCATATACTATGAGAGTAGTTTCAGAAATCACTACTTGTAATGGGTCTAGTTCTATGGCTTCTGTTTGTGGTTCTACAATGAGTCTTATGAATGCATGAGTTCCAATTAAAGAACCTGTTGCATGAGTTGCAATGTGAATGATTTATGATGAAGAAACTCATGAATATAAAATTCTTAGTGATATACAAGCTCAAGAAGACTTTTTATGAGATATGGATTTTAAAGTCGCTAGAACTAAAAATGGTATTACTGCTATGCAACTTGATGTAAAAATAAAATGACTAAAAATGGATGTATTTAGAGATGCATTTAAACAATCAGAATGAGCTGTAGAATATATAATAAGTAAAATGCTTGAAGTTCAACCAAAAGTTGCTGAAAAATTATCACCATATGCTCCACTTATAATGACTATAAATGTACCTGTTGATAAAATAAGTCCAATTATTTGAAAATGATGAGAAAATGTTCAAAGAATGGAAAAAGAGTATGGTGTAAAAATTTCTATTGCTGATGATTGAGTTACTACTATAACTGCATTAAATCAAGAATGATGAGAAAAAGTAATTGCTGAAATTAAAGCTATATTATGGACTCCAGAAGTATGATATAAATGAACATGAGTTGTTGCAAAAATAATTGATTGAACATGAGCAATTGTTGAATTTAAAGGTAAATCATGAATGATTCATATTTCAAAACTTACTTATAAAAGAATAGAAAAAGTAGAAGATGTTGTAAAAGTTTGAGATATTGTTAATTTTGAAATAGTTGAAATAAATCTTGAAAAATGAAGAATAGGTTTAAAAAGAGAATTAAATGAAGTTGAATTAAAAGAATTAGAAGAAATGAAGGCTAAAAAAGATGCTGAATTAAAAGCTAGACATGATGCTGAAGTTGCAAAAAAAGAAACTGAACAAAAATAATAAAAAACTGCTTTGTAAAGCAGTTTTTTATTATTGACTTTTTTAAAATAATAGTAAAATATTATATGTTTATTACTAATAATAAATGTATGTGAGGAACAAGTGTAGCTATTAAGTGAAATGGTGTTGATACTATTATAAAGGATATTAAAAGATTGGATATTGATGAAGCATCCTATCTTCGTTCTATTAACTCATGTATATGAGCAGATTACACTAGTTTATGACAAATACCAGATTTTTTATTACCAGATTTAATACATGCAACTAGAGGTTTATTAATGCATATAATTGCATTAAATACTATAATAAAAGATGTAGGAGCACAAAATATTTGACCAGATTTTAAATTTTGAAGTACTAATACAAGTGATTTTTCTAGAAAAATTGCAAGTACAAATGAAATAACAGCTGATATAGTTGTTGCATATGTTCAAAATCAAAGAGGTTATATAGAAAGTTTATTAGTAAATGATATAGAAAAAAAAGCTGCATAAATGCAGCTTTTTTATTCTCTCAAAATATAACCTTCTCAAACAATAGTATGTAAATCAAAACTTTCTCAAAGTTTAGTTCTTAAATTAAATAATGTTACATTTATTGTGTTATCTTTTACCCCCATTCAATCATAATCTCACCATGCAGAAGTAATTAACTTATTTCTAGAAATTATTTTATTTTTATTTAGTAATAATATTTCTAATATCATTAATTCTTTTTTTGTAAAATATATATTTTTATCAATTCATGAAATGAAACTTTTTGATTTTAAATCGTATAATTTATCTTTATATTTTATTATATT
>CALMDL010000320.1 GCA_937864995.1 uncultured Candidatus Altimarinota bacterium
ATCAACTACATTGAATGTAGAAGAAACAACGTAATCACCTTCAACAGTAGAAGATGCTTCTAAGTTAGTTAAAGCAACTTTATGAGAAACTGTACCAGTACTAGATGCAACATTAGCAGTTACATAAAGAGTTTGAGTTTCACCAGCTTTAATAACAGTATCGTTTTCAAAAGCTAAATCAGATTCATTATTTGAGAATGATTTTGAAGTACCTTTAGTAGCTTTTTCATTACCTAAGTAAATAGCTAAAACATCTAAATCATCAGCATCAGATAAACCAACATATTCTAAAGTAGCTTCTTTTAAAGTTACATCTTCAGAACCAGCAGTTACATCAAAAGCTAATACAGTAGTTCTATCTCTACCAGCAGCAACATATCCAAGAGTTGGAGTTTCTGGAGATAATTCTACAGATAATACATCATCACCATCAACTACAGGAGTAGTAACAGTAGTGTTATCATCAGTAGTTTCTTCTTCATCACCAGTTAAACCACCTAATAAATCACCAAGTAAATCATTCATAGAATCATCACCAGCGTTTAAAGCGTTAGCACCAGCTTCGAATACAAAACCTCTAGTAGCAGCAGTATCATAGTTTGTAAATGATGAAACAACACCATTTTCAACAGCGAATGCTACAACTTGTTCTTGCCAAGTAGTACCTTTAGCAGCATCGAATGCGTAAGCATCACCAAATGCAGCTTTTACAACCATACCTACAGCTTCAGCTTTAGATATGTTAGCTTCTGGTCTGAAAGTTGGATTTTTTGCAACTAAACCAGCATCAGCTAAAGCGTTAACAGAAGCCCAAGCCCAAGTATTTGGAGTTGTTTCAGTAACGTCTGAGAATACTGCAGAGTAAGTAGTAGCTTTTGGAAGACCAGCTATACCTCTAGCAACAGCAGCGATTTCTTGTCTTAAAACATTTTGATCTAAGTTGTAAGCAGCTGAATTATCAGAGTGGTTGTTAATAATACCAGCTTCTGCTAAAGCGTTTGCAGCTCCAACTTCAGAAGTGCTGTAAGCAGATACTCCAGTAGAGAAAATCCCTGAAACAAGAGTAACTAATGCAACAGCAGCAGTAGTTTTTTTAAATAAATTCATATTTGAAATTATTAATAATAAATAAAATATATATATTTTTATGAATAAAAGATATCTTTTAGGCTCTTTTTGAAATTAGCTTCAGAAAATCTAAGTTTTATATCTAAACAATTAATTGAAAGGTTTTTGTGTAATTCTATATCAGTCAATATATCTAAAACTTTTCTAGTAAATTCAGAATCTGAGTTTACTAAAAATCCATTTTGTCAATCTTGTATGATTTCTCTAGAACCATTTATATCAAATGCAACAACAGGAACTCCTATACTCATAGCTTCTATTATAGTCATTCAAAATGAATCTATCTTAGAAGGAAAAAGGCAAACAAGCGATTTTTGCAGATTGTCGATTATAGACACATTGTCTAACAATCATAAAAATGATACATTTAAATCATCTTTATATTTATCTTTGAAAAAATCTAACTCATTTCAAATTCATCATATATTTAATTTAAGTCAATCAACTTGACCTTTTAACATATCATAAGTTTGAAACACTTGACTGATATTTTTTCACTCTACCCATCTACCATAAGTAAATATAGTTTTTGATGTAAAGTCTACTTCATTATAAGCTACCTTTGTAAAATCTCTATCCAATAAAGGATGGAGTATTTTAGAATCGATACCAAAAATGTCTTTCAAAGAACTTTGTAGATAAAAACTATTAGATACAACTTCATCTATAAACAAAATAGAAGCTCTTTCTAATAATCTTTTAATCCATATATAAACGTTTGTATCTTTACCATAATACCAAGGATAATGATGATGCCACCAGATAAGTTTAGCCTTCGAAAAGAAAATCAATTTTGACAACACTCATACAAAATGCATGGGTGAGTTTCAAATTATTATATAGTCACTGTTTCTTATAGCGTAAGCAATTTGCAGCTTACTTAAACAATTTACTTTAAAAGTAATATTGTCTGAAAATAAATTTTCATCATAAGAAAAAGTATAAAACTCTACACTATTTTCTTTTTTTAATAAATTTGATAAATAAATCATCATATTTACTGCTCATCACTTTTTGTTAACATTAGGATGTAGCACGCTTATTATCTTGTCTTTTGGAATCATATATCTTTTGTATTAGAAAAATACAAGGTTAAAGCCTTAACCCAAAAGTTGTACACAACTCTGGGAAACAACTATCAATGATATTGATAACTATTCCCCAAAGTCATATAACAAGCCTTTTAGATAAAGCTAAAAAGTCTTTAAAAATTTTTCGGATTATTTTAAAGATCCCCCTCAAATTAATACGAGCAATATAATATCTGTTTTGTATTATAAAGTCAAACATAGAGCGTTATATTTCACACAATCTTCACATAACTCACACAATCTTCACATACATTAAATTTCTTCACACAAAAAAAATGACTATTTGTGATTAAATAGCCATTTTTTGTTTTTTTATTAAGTTTGACTTACCGTATCTGCTAGGTTCATTATTGGTTGCATTATAGCAACAGCAATAAATCATACAATTATAGCCAATGTAACCAATATAAATGGTTCTAAAAGTTTGTTTAAAACTCAAATCGTATTATCAACTTGATCATCGTAAAAGTCAGCAACTTTTAAAATAGTTTGGTCAAGCTTAGCGGTTTGTTCTCAAACTTGTATCATTTGTACCATCATATCTGGAAACAATTTATCTCAATCAAGAGATTCCCACATCTTGATACCTCAAGCAATATCTTCACTTAAAAGTATAATTCTTTGTTTATATACTTCATTTCATACTGCTTCAGATGTAATTCTAAGAGATTCTACAATTGAAACTCAAGAACCTACTAATCATGAAAAAACTCTAGAAAATTTTGATAAAATAAGTTTTTTATTTATTTGTCAAAATACAGGTATTTTAAGTATAATACTATCATAAATATATTTTCAGTCTGGTGTTGTTTTCCAAAATAATACTCATATATATAAAACAACTACAACTATAATCATCAAAAACCAATAATTTACAAACAAATCAGACATAGCAATAAGCAATTTTGTAGTTCATGGTAAATCATCCTTTGAATCAAATATTTCAAGAAGTTTTGGTACTACCATAGTCATCATAACTCAAACTACTCATACAACTACTATTACGATAAACATAGGATACATCATTGCTGATTTAATTTTACCAGATATACTTTCTACTTTTTCAATTTGAGAAGCCAAATCTGATAATGCCCTATTTAATTGTCAAGTTTTTTCTCATGATCTTATAATTCATATTTCAGCCTCTCAAAAATTATTAGGATACATTGACATACATTCTGATAAACTTTTTCATTCTTTTAATTCATCACAAAAAACTGTCATTATTTTTTTAAAAACTGGATTTTTTTCTTGTTTTTCCATTATAGCAACAGATTTCATAATTCACATTCAAGCATTGGTCATTGTAGACAAAAGACGATAAAAAATAACCTTTTCTGCTGTTTTAACTTTTTGTAATCACATCAAGAAATCGTTTATGGTATCCATAAGCGTTAGGTTTTTTGTATCTTCATTATTTTCGACATTGTTGCCAGAATCTGATTTTTTATCATCTTCTAGTATTAAAAAATCTGCCATATTATAATTTTAAAAAAATATTAATTAATTATTAAGCATTTTGTGATTTAGAAGCTCTATATACTTCTTCTAAAGAAGTTAATCAATTTAATGCTTTAATTATTCAATCTTGCTCCAAAGAAATCATTCATTCTTTAATTGCTTGAATATTTATATTAAATGCTGAAGATCCTGAAAGTATCATTTCTTTTACTCAAGGAGTAATATCTAATACTTCATATATTCAAACTCTTCATTTATATCACATATTATCACATTTATCACATCATACAGGACCATAAAAAGTAGGTGCTTTTAATTTTTCAGCTCAAACTCTTTCTAATAATTCTGCTTTATCAGTTATATTGATAGCATTTTTAATATTATCAATAGTATCTTTTCATAAAGATTTTAAATCTAATGGTTTTTTACAATGAGGACATAATTTTTTAATAAGCCTTTGTGCAATAATAATATTAACTGAAGCTGGTATCAAAAATGGTTGAACTCACATGTTTAATATTCTTGTAATTGTTTCTGCTGAATTATTCGTATGTATTGTAGAAAGTACCAAATGTCAAGTAAGAGAAGCTTCAATTGCAATATCTACTGTTTCCTTAGCTCTCATTTCTCATACCATTATTATATCTGGATCTTGCCTAAGAGCTGTTCTAAGTCAATATGCAAATGTGTATCATATATCTGGTTTAACTTGTGATTGATTTATACCATCAACTTGATTTTCCACTGGATCTTCTAACGTCATTATATTAACATCTATTTTATTTAAATCAGTTAAGGCTGAATAAAGTGTTGTAGACTTACCAGATCAAGTAGGTCATGAAGTAAGTATTACCCCGTTTGGCTGAGCAATAGCTTTTTGTATAAGTCTAAGATTTCTTCACTCAATTCATAAATCTGTAAGTTTTGGAATTTTTTTTGATTTATCAACGATTCTCATTACCACCTTTTCTCAGTGAACAGTTGGAAGAGTTGAAACTCTCAGATCAAGACTTTTTCATTCAATAGTAGTACTGATTCTTCAATCTTGAGGAACCCTAGATTCATCAATTTTTAAATCAGACATTATTTTAAATCTAGCAACAATTCAAGAATGAAGGAAGTTTTGGTATTCCAAAATTTCCCTTAATTCTCAATCTAGTCTATATCTTAATCTAACATAAGATGATAATGGTTCTATATGTATATCTGAAGATTCTCATAAAACGGCTGCCAAAATAACATAATCACAAACTTTTTGTATATTATCTCATTTATAAACCATGTTTTTTAAGTCTTCTACTACTTCGCTGTATTTCATAATTTATTATTTATTTGTTCTAAAGTTTCTTTGTATTCTTCAAGAACTGTTTTATAAGTATTTACTTGTTTATAAGATTCTTCTATGTTTTCTTTTGTTGACAATGATTTTTGTATTGCAACAATAACAACTCATTGTAATTGAGTTAAAACACTATTAATTTCTGTTAATTTTTGTCTATCTCAAGAACTTAAATTTGTATTTCACATTGCTTTTCAAACCTCTCATCTAAATTTTGTAAAATCTCAAACAAAATCTTTTATATATTTCTCAATTTTAAATACAGGTATTCATTTTACATAAAATCTAAGTTGAATTTTTGCAGAATACATTTCTTTTCATTGACTATTTTTTAAGTAATTTACAAAACTAGATTCAGTATCTTTTAAATCAAAAGAAGAATCAATATAATCACCTATTTCAATATACTCAATATCAAAAATTTGATTATTAAATATATTATATTTTTCATCTTTTGATTGTCATTTTAAAACTAAATTTTTAAAATTTGAAAAATCTTTATTTGTTTCAGTTTTAACAACAACATTATTTTCTTTATCTATTTCTAACCTTCATAAATTATCAACAAAATGAAGAAAATCTATAATTGACTCTTTATTTCAGCTTACTTCAAACAATAATGGTATATAAAATATATTTGTTTGTAGAGATGTATCACCTACTCAGATTGAATAATCATCTAAAACTTTTAATTCTGTTATTCAAATAGAATTGTTTAAATCAAGACTAAATGTTTCAGCAATTGATTCAATATAGTTTATAAATTTATAATCTGATAATGAATTTGGTCATAAGTCTGATACATATTCAGAATATACTGGTAATATATTTGAAATAATTTGTTCTTTTTTATCAAATGAAGTCATATCAGAATATTTATCTGAAATACTTTTTATATGAGAATTAAAATCTTCTTCTGAAATATTTTTTATATTATCATTGTAAAATTTTTCATCTATACTTTTTAAAATTTCATTCATATAAAGATTATCTTTTCATTCTTCAGGAGTATAAACAAGTCCTGTAGATAATTTATCTTGAAATTCTTTTAAATTTAATCATTCTTTTTTAACTCTATTAATATTTGAGTATGTATCTAAAACTGAAGTTTTTAATCCTTCTATTTCTTTAATATTTGGAAATATATATGAAGCAGAAAAATATATAAGCCCCAATGTAAATATTAAATAAATTGAAAAATATATAATAATTGAGTTTTGTTCTCTTTTTGTTCTTTTCATTTTACTAGAAATTAATTTTTAATTTTACATCAAAAGATGTTTTATTTGTATAACCATTTGTTTCTCAAGAAACATTTTGTATTTCAAAGACTTTTTGTCTCTCTAATAATGAAAAATCTTTTGAATTTTTTTCAATATAATTTAAAAAGCTATTTGCAATAGTAATAGAAGTACCTCAAATTTCATCAGTATTTTTTATTCATGAAAATCATATAATTCATTTTTCATATCATTGAGAATATGAATAACATTGCATTTCCATTATTTTTGTCTCAATATCAATTTTTATTTTCTCACATTGTACTTTTCTTTTATCAATTCATCAAAAATCATTTTTTAATAAATCAAATTTTTCCATAATATCAAGTACACTTAATCTATCATTTGTTTTATTTAAAAGAAAAGTAACTTCTTTTGTTTTTGTAAAATTACTATCTTCATATATTTTTATTATATTTTCAAGTATTTTTTTAGATTGGTCTAACTTTATATTATCCAAATTTGATTCATAAGTTTTTTTCAAAAATGATATAGAAGAACAATAAGTTGTACCTTCTGGTTTAGAAATAGTAGTATCATTAAATATAAAACAAATTGGATCAAGTAAGGATTTATCTGCAAATGAGTCACTTTTTTGAATATATATATATCCATATAAAACTACTACAATAACAAATAAAAACCAAAAAATATTTTGGAAAATTTTTCAAGATAAACTTAAATAATAATAAGTATCTTTTTTTTCTTCTTCTTTTAGTTTTTCAACCTCATCAATCAAAGAAGAATCCGTAGCAAACTCATCAAAAATATTTACTGAACTTGTTTCAGCCTCTTTATTTTGATCTTTTAGTGCGTTTTCTGACATATAAAGTTTTTTAGTAAAATAATAACTAATACAATAATATCATAAAAAAATTATAATATCAAAAAAAAGACTTTACAAATAAGTAAAATCTTTTATTGTTTTTTTTCTAGTATTTCTAAAAATTGTTTTTTAGTTCATTTTTTTATATTAATATCAGCAGGGAAGGCATCATAGAACTGATTTCACCATTTTGAATTTATTCTATCATCAAGTAATATTACTATTCATTTATCAGTTTTTGTTCTTATAAGTCTACCAAATCATTGTTTTAATTTTATAATAGCTTTAGGAACAGCATATTCAGAAAAACTATCTTTAAAAAATGTGCTTCTAGCTTGAAAAATAGGATCATTTGGTACTGCAAAAGGAAATTTATGTATAACTAAATACTTTAAATCTTCACCTGGAATATCAACTCATTCCCAAAAACTATCTGTTCAAAGTAAAATAGAGTTATCTGGAGATTTTGTGAAGTTTGATAAAAGCTTATTTTTACTTCATCAAATTGATTGTGCATATAAATTTATACCATTTTTCTTTAAATCTATATTACAAAAAGTATAAATTTTTTTGATTACTGCAAAGCTAGTAAGTAAAGTAAGAACTTTTCATCTAACAATTAAAAAGAACTCTTTTAAAAACAAATTAAGCTCATCTCAATTATTCTTCACATTTCAAATATCTATTGGAATAAACAATGTTGCTTGATTTTTATAATCAAAATCACTAGAAAATGAGCAAAAGTCAAATCATTCTAAACTCATTATATTCTTCACATAATCAAATTTATTTCATATACTCAAAGTAGCAGAAGTCAAAAGACAACTATCAAGCTTATTCCATAAACTTTTATATAAATACTGTCCTGGATTAAGTAGTGTAAAATCAAAAGTTATTCCTGCCTTATCTGCATATGTTAATATTTTAATATAAGTATTTGAATTTGTTTTGTCAAAGAATGTATTTATATTATTGGCTACAGAATCGAAAAAAACTAGTTCTTTAGAAAAATCATATTCATTAATTACTTTTAATTTGTCAACTATGTCAAGTAAATCTAAATTGATTTTTTTAAGTGTTTCTACAAAATCTAAATCATTAAAAAAATCTTCTTTTACCAATACATTTTTATATTGACTATCATCTGGTATCTTATTGTTTAAGTATGAAAAAGCATAATCATCAAGTATTTCTAAATTTGATAATAATGTCTCTTTTTTATTTAAAAATTCTATTTTTTTGATATTTTTAATCGTGAAGATTTTTTCACATTTATCAAAATGCTCTTTTAAATATCTTAAATTATAAATTTGTCTAAGAGACTCTGTAACTGAGTCTTCTATATTATGAGCTTCATCAATTACAATAGTTTTTAAATCAGGTAACAATTTAGAATCAGCAGCCATATCAGTAAAAAGCAAACTATGATTTATTATAACAATATTGGCTTTTTCAAGAGATTTTCTAGCTTTTAATAAAAATTCATATTCCATATATTGGTTTTTTTCATTCATAGAAAAAATACCTTCACTATTTAAATCTCTTAAATAAGAATATTCTTCAGGATAAAATGTAAGCTCTTCTAATTCTCAATATTTTGTTTCAAGTAACCAAAAAGTTATTTTTGACAATAAAGAAACCTCTCTATATGATAAATCTCATAAAAATACATAATCAAAAAATCATTTTACACTAAAATAATTTTTTCTTCACTTAAGTTTTGTATATGAAAATTTTACACCTAATTTTTCATGCAAAAAACTCAAATCTTTTAAATATAATTGATCTTGTAGAGTTTTTGTTTTTGTTGTAATATAAACTTTTTGATTGTTTTTTATAGAATAAACTATAGAGGGGATTAAATAAGCAAAACTTTTTCATAGTCATGTTGGGGCTTCTATAAGAGTTTTTTTACTTGTATTAAAAGTTTCATAAACCTTTTTTGTCATATTTAATTGATTTTCTCTTGTCTCAATTTTATCAGAAAAGTTAAAAAACTTCACAATATCTTCACATTCCAAATTAGGATCATAAAAAAATTCTTCTAAATAATCTTTTTTCCCAATTCTTCACAAAATAATCTTTTCAAATTCATTTAAATCTATTTTTAAACCAAACTCTCAAAATAATAATTCTCATAAATAACTTATATTTTTATCATTTGATAAGCTAAAAAGATAATATAATAGCATTTTATTATCTTTTCTTAGTTTAGAAAAATGTTTTAATTGTTCTTTAAATAGAGAAACTGTAGCTTTTACATCATTTATAGCTCTATGTGCTCAAGAAAATGATATCTTATAATAATCACATAACATTTCTAAGTTAAGTGAAGAATTATTAAATGTTAAAAAATTTGCCAAGAAAAAAGTATCAATCTTCACATTGGCTCATATATTAACTCAATTATTAACTAAAAAATCTATATCGAAATCTACATTATGACCTAATAATACACTATTTCAGATAAAATTAAGTATATCTTGTTTTATATCTTCTATTTTTGGAGCTCAAATAACATCACTATCAAAAATATTAGTTATATTTGATATAATCTCTGGAATTGGCATCATTGGGTCAATAAAACTCGAATAAGTATCTACTACCTCAAAAGTGTTTTCATCAAACTTAATCATCGCTATTTCTATAATTTTATCATTATACTTATCTAGTCCAGTAGTCTCTAAATCAAAACAAACAATCATATTAAAAAATTTCTTGAATAAAATACATATAAGTATATAATATCAAAAATAGTAAATAAGAGAAACTTAAATGAAAACTTTTGTTAAATTATTATTGATATTGTGATGATTATTAAATATTACTCAGGCTTATGTAGATGAGATAGATCCTTATAGCTGAAAAAGTAATATTGAAAAAACTATATTAATAGAAAAATATTTGATTGAACATAAAACCAAAATAGTTAATTTTTCAATTAAATATGATGCAGAAAAAGATGTTGAAATAAATAGAAGTATTGACAAAATTGATTATTTAATTGAATCACTTAATAAGATTCAAAATAATAATCTAGATGAAGAAACTCAAGATTTAGCAATAACTACGATTTTAAACGAAATTAAAAAAGTAAATGATGCATTAAAAATCACATTAAATAAGAAAAAAGATAGTTTTGAATTAAATCTAAGAGTAAAAAAAGATTTTTATAGTAATTTATGATACAAATTATCATTTAAAATAGAAGAAATACATTCTATGATGTATGATAAAAGAGTATATGAGAAAAAAATACTAACTGAAAGAGAATTAAAAATAAAGACTTCTTTAAAAAAATTATCTAACTTAGCAAAAGATTTAAAATATTTTTGAAACAATCAATTTAATAATGAAGATGAAATAAAATCCTCATTTATAAAAATACTAAAAGACATTAAAATTCAAATATCAACTCTTAAATCAAACATATAAAAAGACAGCTTAATCGCTGTCTTTTTTGATTCACAATTTATCAAATAATCCCTTTATTTCAGCATTTGATAGGTGTCTATATTGTCAAAAATCAAGATTTCAAAGTTCTATATTTTCAATTCTAATTCTTTTTAATTTTTTTACTCTTGAACCTACCTTTTCAACCATTCTTCTAATTTGTCTATTTCTTCATTCAGTAATAACTATACTAAATTTACCTGAAGAAATTCTATTTATAAGTGCTTTTTTAGTATAGCTTCACAATATAAATAAACCATTTCTCATTGCATCTAATGATTTATCATCAATACTTCAAAATGTTTCAACAATATATTCTTTTTCATGATTATATCTAGGATGCATTAGATAATTTGCAAGTCTTCAATCATTTGTCATAATTATAAGACCTGTAGTTTCCTTATCTAGTCTTCAAATAGGGAAAACTCTCTCAGATACATCCATTATATCAACTATATTTACTTCTCAATTTTGAGCACAAGTAGTCACAATTCATCTTGGTTTATTAAGCTTATAATATACCAAATTATTTTGCTCTTTCACAGCCTTATCTTGTAATTCAACCTTATCAATAGTTGGGTCTATCGACATACCAATTGTTGCTGTTTGTCAATTTACTTTAATAAGTCAAGCTTGTATATATTCTTCAGCTTTTCTTCTAGAACATATTCATGCTTGACTTAAGTATTTTTGTAGTCTAAGTGTTTCCATTAATTTCTTACGCTTTCAGTATAACTATTATAAATTTTTATATATGTCTCCTTGTTATAAAATGCAGAATCTCTTTCAAACAAGAAAAAATCTTTTTTTGAACAAAGTAAAGTAGGATCACTTAGCATTGCTCTTTCTGGTTTACAAATAAATGTATTTGTACATTTTAGATAATCATCATTTCTAATATAACAAAAACCATCTAAAAAATACTTATAGATTACAAAGTATACTATTAAAAAAATAACAATTGCTGAAAGAAGGACTTCTACTATTCATCTCATAATTTAATTATTAAAAATTATTCTTACTTCAGGAGAGAGTACTATTAATTTTTCAGATTTTACTTTATTAATTGCGAAATCAACCAAATCAAGTAAATCCTTATATGTTCAATTTCAATCATGCATTAAAAAATTTGCATGAAGTGGAGAAAAAAAAGCTCATCATAATTTATATCACTTTAATCAAACTTGTTCAATTAAAGCTCAAGCTGAAAATTCTTTACTAGGATTTTTAAAAAAACTTCAACAAGTATTTCACTTTGGTTGCTTATTTTCTCTAAAATCTATATTATCAACATCACTATGATACTTTTCTATTTTTTTACTTAAATCAAACCTAACTTTTATTATAAAATACCTATTATTTGAATCTTTAATAAAAGAAGATCTATAATCAAATAGCATATTAATTTTACTTATTATGTTTATTTGTCAAGTTTCAGTATCATAAACCTCAGCATCTAAAAAATTATTTTCAGTTTCTAATCAAAAACATCAAGCATTTCAATATACTGCTCATCATACACTTCATGGTAGTCATATAAATCTATGCCATAAATTTTGATTATATTTGTCTTCTAAATCTTTTGCTATGTCTGATATCCATTCATTAGTAAAAGACTCTAAAATCATTGTTTTTTCATCATAATTCCATCAATTCAAATTATTTTTAACAATTACTCAATTGTATTCGTCAAATGCAAACAAAAGATTAGTTCCAGCTCAAATATATAATAAAGATATATTTTGTTCTTTACAAAAAATATTTATATCTTTGAGTCTATTTACATCATCTAAATTATTTATTTCAAAATAATATTTAGATTTAGCTTTTGTTTTAAAATTTGAAAGATTTGTTACATCAACATTTTTTTGTAAAAAATCTAATTCCATAATTTTTATTTATTTTCTAATAATTTATTTCTATATTTAATTATTGCTTCTCAAGTAAAACTCTTTTTTACATTTGAAACTTCACTAACTGAACCTTCAGCAATAAGATATCCTCATTTATCTCATCAAACAGGTCATATGTCAATTATATGATCAGCATTCATAATTACATCCATATTATGTTCAATTACCATTACAGTATTTCATTTATCTACCAAAGAATGTAATATAGACAATAGTTTGTCTACATCTTGAAAATGTAGACCAGTAGTAGGCTCATCCAATATATAAAATGTCTTACTTGTCGATCTTTTTGATAATTCTGTTGATAATTTAACTCTTTGACTTTCTCATCATGATAAAGTAGTACTTGATTGTCAAAGCTTAATATATCATAATCAAACTTCATCTAATACATCAAGTATTTTAGTTATTTTTGGATGACTAGAAAAAAAATCTTTTGCTTCTTCAACAGTCATATCCAATACATCACTAATTGTTTTTCATTTATATTTTATTGTAAGTGTTTCACTATTATATCTTTTTCAATAACAAGTTTCACATTCTACATAAACTGGAGGTAAAAAATGCATTTCTATTTTTTTAACTCAATCTCAATCACAAACATCACATCTTCACTCTTTTGTATTAAAACTAAATCTACCTGGTCAATATCATCTTATTTGTGCATCTTGTGTCATAGCAAATACTTCTCTTATAGGAGTAAAAACTTGAGTATAAGTTGCTGGATTACTACGAGGAGTTTTTCAAATAGGTGATTGGTCAATAATAACTGTTTTATCCAAATTTTGAAGTCATCTTATTTCTTTAAATGCTCAAGTATCTCTTTTAGCTCTATTTAATTCATTTGCAAGATAATTTGCCAATATATCATTTACCAAACTTGATTTTCAACTACCCGAAACTCATGTAACAACAATAAAATTTGATAATGGAATAGTTACATCAATATTTTTTAAATTATGTTGAGTTGCTCAAATAATTTCAAGAACCTTTCAGTTTTTCTTTAGATCAGAGAAGCTAGGCCTAAATCATCTTTTTATTATAACATCTCTTTTATGACTCAAATAAGGTCAAGTTACCGAATCAGTATTATTAATTATATCATCAATATTTCAAGTTGCTATTACTTGTCATCAATGAATTCATGCTCATGGTCATATATCTATAATATGATCACATTCTCTCATTATATCTTCATCATGCTCAACTACAATAAGCGTATTTCAAATATCTCTTAATTTTTTTAAATTTGAAATCAACATATCGTTATCTCTTGGGTGAAGTCATATAGAAGGTTCATCAAGTACATAAATGATTCACTCTAATCTAGTTCATAACTGAGTTGCAAGTCTAATTCTTTGAGCTTCTCATCATGAAAGAGTACTAGCTCTTCTAGAGATAGTCATATAATCAAGACCTACTCATGATAAAAATTCCAATCTCTCAACTGCATTTTTCATTACTTTTTTTGTAATATGCTCTTCTGATTTAGTTAATTTAAGTGATTTTAAAAAATTTATTGCTTTATCTACTGAAAAATCAGAAACTTGTCAAATATTTAAACCATTAATAAAACTTGATAAACTTTCTTCATTTAATCTATATCAATTACAAACATGACAATCCATATCAACAACAAAATCGTCATAATGACCTTTTTCACTTCATCAATCATAATATCTTCTTGTAAGGGTATTTATAACTCATTCAAATCTGGTGTTATATGTATTTTGAACACCATATTCATTTACATAAGTTACTTTAAATTGGTGATCTCCAGTACCATATAATACTATTTCTCTTTCTTTTTTTGTTAAAAGTGAATATTTTTTATTTATATCTATTTTTGTTTTCTTTGCCAATTCTTTAAGTAATGCAAAAAAATACTCTCATCAAAATCAAGGAGCTATAACAGCTCATTCTAAAAGTGTTAAATTATAATTTATAACTCTATCTTCTAAAAATACTTTTTTAACTCATAATCAATGACATTCTGGACAAGCTCAATTATGGCTATTAAAAGAGAAGCTAGATATATTTAACTCACTTGGAACATGTCAACAATTAGAACAAACAAAAACTTGAGAAAATCATTTTTCTTCTGTTAATGAATCTATAATTAATTGTCCTTTTCATATTTTATATGCAAGATTAATTGAATCTTTAAGTCTTTTTGTATCGTTTGAATCATTATCTAAAAAATCTTTTTTAACAAGTCTATCAATTACAATTGTTAAATTGTCAACATCTTGTAAAGAAACTTCATCATTTATAGTATATACTTGATTTCAAACTGAAAATCTAATAAAACCTATATCCAAAACTTCTTTTTTTATTTCATCAAAATTTTTAAAAACTCCCTTAATTGGAGATTTAATCATAAATTTTTTATCTTCTTCAAACTCTGAAATATAATTTATAATACTTTCTATTGAGTCTTTTTTTACAATTGTATTACACTTTACACATTTTCTTTCTCAAATATTTAAAAATAATAATTTATAATAATCATATATTTCTGTTATTGTTCAAACAGTAGATCTAGGATTTTTACTTGTTGTTTTTTGATCAATAGAAATAGTAGGTGATAATCAATTTATTTCACTTACTTCAGCTTCTTCAGTCATTCATCAAATAAACATACGAGCATAACTACTAAGACTTTCTAGATATTTTTGTTGTCAAACACTATAAATAGTGTTAAAAGCCAAACTTGACTTTCAACTTCATGACACTCATGTAATAACTGTCATTTTATTTTTAGGGATTTTTACATTTATATTTTTTAAGTTATGAGTACGTGCTCATATGACTTCCAAAAATTTAGACATTAAAAAAAAGTTAGAAAATACTAACTTTTAATTTTAGCTATTTTTTGATTTTATCAAGTTTTTTAAATTTATTCTTCTCTTAAAAATTTATTAAATCTATAATCTGTTAAAACAGCAAAAACATATCTTTTTAACTCCCTGTATTCATAATAAACCTTTTTCCACTTTTTAGTTTTTAATTGAGTTTTAATATCTCAAACTATTGAAATAGAAGAAATATTTTTTATCTCATCCTTATTAGAAATTTCATATAAAACTTCTACTTTATATTTTTTTCCATCAATTTCTAAATCTAATATTGCTGTATTTTCTTTTATTCTTCAATGAAAATCAAAATAACAAAATTTTTTTCAATTTATTGTAATTAATTCATATTTTTCTCAATTTCATTTTAGAGTTTCAGAAAGATGTCTTTTAAACTCTATTTTTTCTAAAAAATAATCTTCTCCATGCCCATATCAACACATTTTTGAATCACTACATTTTCAAGAGACCATATCTTTACCACAATTTGGACATGGTTCAACCTCTAATAAATCTTTAATATACCCTTTAGTAGTTGAGACAGCCTCAAAATCTAAAGGATTAGAATTATTTTCAAATTCATGAATTTTTTTTACCTCTACCATAATATATTAAAATATATAAATTTAATTATAGATATTTTAACACTTTTTTTAATCTGATGCAACAATTAATCAAATAACTTTTATTGCTCATTTTTGCTTTAATAATTTAGAAACTTCATTTAGAGTTGTTCAAGTTGAAATTACATCATCTATAACTATTAAAATCTTGTTATCAACTGTTTCATTTATTTTAAAACTATCTTTTAAATTACATATTCTATTTTTTTTATTAAGTTTTGATTGTTGTTTTGTTAATTTTATTTTAGATAATATATTGCTTTTATATTGTATTTGCGAAATTTTAGACAAATTTTTTGCTAATATATGACTAGAATTATATCATCTTACAATTTTTCTTAAAAAATGACTTGGAACAGATGTAATCAAAAAATCACTTGTTTTTACAATTTTGGTATTTGAAATAAATTTATCATAAATATAAAATGATATCTCCTCTAATATTTCAATTTTATTATAAAATTTTGCATCTTTTATAAGCTTAGAAATAAGTTTACTTTTGTAATGCTTTAAAATAATAACCTTATCATAATAAATATCTGATTTACACGATTCATGTACTTCATAATTTTTTGTATTTCATTTACAAACATAACAAACAGAATTAAAATTAATCTCATTATCAAAACATTTTTGACAAATAAAGTGTCACTCTTTTTTACAAGAGTAACACTTTTTAGGAGCAATTAAATCTAAAAAAAATTTAAATATTTTCATAACCTTTATCTCAAATATAAGTAAATCTAGGAGAGACTACTCAATTTATTTCTACATTTTCTTGAAACATTTCTTTTGGTCTTACCCAAATTGCATTATTTCAAAACTCAGAACTATTATATAATGCTTTATATATAACAAGGTCTTCTAGAGTTTCAGTATGTTTAGCAATATACATTACTTCATACAAATTTCATTTATAATGTTTATATATTCAAAGCTTCATAATTATTTTAAATTTTTAATTATTGTAGACAAACTATCAACTCAAAATCATGTCATTCAAACATTTGCATAACCATAAGGTTCTAATGAATTTAGAGCGGTTCCAGCAATATCAAGATGTGTATATCACTCTTCATTTAAGACAAAGTTTGACAAGAATGCAGCTCACATTGTTGAACCAGCAAATACTGATCTATTTAAATTTTCTAAATCAGCAATTTTTGATTTAGTTTTTTCTACAAAATAATCATCAAATGGAAGTCTATTATATTTTTCAAAATTAGATTTTGAATAATCTAAAAATTTAGAAATCATTTCTTCATCATTTCACATTACTCAAGCATATCTATAACCTAATGCAACCATACAAGCTCAAGTTAAAGTAGCAATAGTTATAATTTTATTAAGTTTATAATTTTTACTTATATAACTAACTCAATCTGCCAAAACAAGTCTTCATTCTGCATCAGTATGGATAATATCAACTGTTTTTCATGAATATGATGTAATTATATCACTTGGTTTATATGATTCTCATGATATATGATTTTCTGCTAACACAACGCATGCAATTATATTTACTTTTAAATCAGCTTCATCAAGTTCTTTAATTGTAGCAAATGTAGCAGCAGCTCAACACATATCTCATTTCATTTCATACATATGATCTCCTGGTTTAACTTGAATTCAACCAGTATCAAAAGTAATTCATTTTCAAACTATTCAAATAGTTGGGAAGCTTTTATTTATAATCCTTTCAAAAATAACCATATGTGGTTTTTTAGCACTTCAAATACCAACTGCCTCTAGTAACCCTAGTTTCTTCTTTTGAATTGTTTTAAAGTCAAAAATCTTTACTTTAGTGTTTTTAAATTTTGTTTGTTTTATAATTTTTGCAAATGACTCAGGATATAATACATTTGATGGCTTAAATCCTAAATCACGAGCCAATACAATATTTTCAATTGTTTTAATTCTATCTTTAAAAATTTGTTTATTTTCTGAGTTTACAATAAAATATATTTCATCTATTTCTTTTTTACTTTTATATTCTTGATATTTATATCTAGATAAAATACTATTATTTAACAAATTGTTAATATTTTGATCATTGTTTGTTAAAATAGTTATGTTTGATGGAAGTTTAGGAAAAGTATCTCACAAAAAATAATTTATATCTTTTTTTGAATCTTTTGAATAAAAAATAACATATAATTTATCAAAATTTTCATTTCAAATATAAAAATCAATTAAAGAATTTTCATTTTTTTCAATTGTTAATTTGATTTTATTACTTATTTTTTTGTCTAATTTAAGAGATTTGATTAGATTAATGTCTAATATGCTTTCCATAAAAACAACTAAGTTAGAGTTTTTTATTTCAGAAAAATCATTTACTAATTCTACCATATAAAAATATTAAAAATTATTAAAATAATACTACATAAAATTCTTCTATTTTCAAAAATAAATAATAAATTAAAAATAAAAAACTTATTATACTTAAAAAAAGAGAAATGTAATTTGTATAGTTTTTATGTATGAAAAAATTGAAAATAATGCTATATAATACAATTAAAAATAAAAAATAAGAAAAATTTACTAGGTAAATATATGTGTTTGCAGATATAAATACCAAATAATTTAGTATTAAACCGAAATATCTCAAATTTATTTTTTGATTTTGAAATTGTTTAATATTTGAAATATATTTAAAACTTATATCTCAAAAAATAAACATAGTTACAAAAATAAATACCGTACTATTTACATCAAAAAATTTAAAATAAAAAGGGAATAGTAAAAAAATATAAAAAATGATATAGAGTATTTTTTTATAATCTAATCCTTTGTTTTTTTCATCATAAGTAGTAAATGCCAAGACAAATATAATTCAAATCATTATAAAAAATACACTTTCAACCAGTAGATTTCAGAAAATACTTTGAACCTTTAAATTATAAAATGTATTATCTCAAAAAATATTTACTCAATTTGTAAGTAAATAAAAATTATAAAAAATAAATGAAAAAATAAATGATACAAAAAAAAGGAGTAATCTCATTTTAATATTAAAATTAAAAATTAATTACCCCAAATATAATAATAAAAAATAAAATTACAAAATTTATAATTAGAAAAAATAAACTTCTAGATAAATATATAAATATATATAAAAATATAGTTATTAAAAAA
Source organism: uncultured Candidatus Altimarinota bacterium (assembly GCA_937864995.1). Classification (GTDB taxonomy): domain Bacteria; phylum Patescibacteriota; class Gracilibacteria; order BD1-5; family UBA6164; genus JABWCI01. Next base: position 19,108 of record CALMDL010000320.1, read on the forward strand.
TAAAAAATTCAATTATAATTATACTCTAAACTATCTATATAAAAACCAATATTTAAATAAACAATAAATAAAGAAGTATACATTAGTATTAATAAAAAAACATATTTATTTAATAATTGAAAAAATCAAATAAATGCTTCAATAAGTTTATTAATTCATTTTTTTAAAAATGTATAAGATATATTTAATCATTTTTCTTTAGCCTTCAATAATACAATATTTTGTTTTATTACACTTCTTTTTAAAAATAATTCTTCTTTTAATTCACTATCATATATAAATTTATAAAAATTTAAAAAAATTAATTTAGTATTTTCCTTATAATAATCCTTATATTTAGATAAATATAAAAGATTTTTTATATAAGAATATGATTCTTTATCTACTTCTTCCTTTTTTCTTAAATTTTTTATGTTTCAAATATAAATATTTATTATGCTTATTAAATATTTTATTTGATAAATAATATCCCTATCTTTTTCTAAAAATTGATCTTTACTTCAAAACTTTTTTAATAATTTATTTGTTTCTTTTAGTAATTCTCTATTTTCTTTATTTTTTGTTTTTTCAACTTCTTGAAGTTCAATATTTCATATTTTTAATAATGCCAATTCTCATATTTCTCTTAATTTCGAAATATTTGTAGATTTTTTTAATTTTATAATTTCATTATAAATTATTTTTAATTTTTCTATTTTTGTTTGATCAACAATTATTAATCATTGTCATGAAATCATTTTTTCAAGCTTATTTAAAACAATTTCAAGCAATTTATTAACATCTTCTAATTCTTTTTTTAAATAAAAATTTTCTAGTTTTTTATTATCGTCTTTATCTTTTTTTATTTTTTCTCTTATTTCATCTACTTTATCTTTTTTTCATGAACTATAATATAAATCATATTCTTGTTTTAGTTCTTCTATTATTTTTATTTTCTTTTCTTGTGTTAAGTTTTCTTCTGATTCAGAATATATATATTCTATATCATATTCTAAATCCTTTTTTAATTTTACATATGCCTTAAATATATCATTTCAAACTATTTTTCAATGTTTAAATTGTCATGATTTATATCATTCAAAAACAAATGTTTCTCATATATCATGTTTATCTGTAACTAATTCTAAACTCAAAATAGAGTATCACTCATTGTGAACTCTTTCTCTGGCAACAGCTTCATTCTCTGCCTTAAAGACGATATTATATTTTTTACCATCTTTTGATACTGCTATTTTGTAATTAAACATATAAATATTTTATAAAACTAACTAACCCCAATTGGTTTTTCTAATTTTGTAATTGCTCATTTAAAATTAAAACCTTTTTTTTCTAATTCTTGAGTAAAAATATTATTTAAATTTTTACATTCTTTATTTAATTCTTCATTTGGTATATTTTTACATATATCAATTAATCTTTCTTCATTTACTGAATTTAAATTTTCTGATAAATTATTTAATTTTCAATCAATATTTGGTTGTAAATTATCGTTTTTTTCTATATTATTCATAATAATTAAATATTATTTATTAAAAATGAAAAAGAATTAATTTCTTTTTTTCTCTCTTCTGCTTCTTTTTTTCTCATTCATGCTATAACGCTAAAATTACTTTTTTGAATTTGATCAAGTTCTTTTATTTCAATATCTTTTATAAAAATAACTAAACTATTATAAATTCTATCAATTCAGGTTTCATCTAAAATATCCAAAGCTTGAATATATAAACTTTTTTGATCTTCAGGTATTTCTAAATTAAAAATCATTAATTTAGTTAATTTGATTTTTTCTTTTATTTGTTTTTGTTTTTTTAAATATTCAAAAATCATAATTTAGATATTAATTAATTATATATATTATAATAATATTATATTTATTATTTTAAATCAAAAATGTGAATTACTTTTTATATTTAATTATATTTTTTTATATTTTATATAATATATTATTAA
>CALMDL010000321.1 GCA_937864995.1 uncultured Candidatus Altimarinota bacterium
AAATAAGCAAATTTTTAAAAATAATATTTATCGTATTTTTAATAAATATTTCTCAAGTAATAGCTGCTACTAATACTTGGGAATTTGATTTGTCTACTGATTATACATTATCAAATTCTACAAGTTTTGATTTCAACTCTTGAATAGTAAATTTGAAAAAAAATACTCTAACTCATATATGATCAGCTACTACGGCAACTAATCTAGATTGAGCTTATGATATTGTAGTTGATTGAAATTATGCGTATGTTACTAGTAATGTAGATGATAAAGTTTCAGTTTATGATGTAAGTAATCCAGCATCTCCTACTTTTGTATCACAAATAGTAAATAATAATTGAACTATAAGATTAAATTGAGCTGCTTGAATAATAAAAGATGGTAATTATCTTTATATTGCTTCTCAGGTGAGTGATGCATTACAAATAATTGATGTAACAAATCCTTTAACTCCAGTTGCTGCATGACAATTATTAAATACTGCAACTACTCAATTAAATTGAGCTAGATGAATAGATATTGATAGTATAAATAAAAAAGTTTATATTGCTTCAGATCAATCAGATTGATTAACAGTTGTTGATGTGAGTAATCCTGCAGCACCTACATATATTTGAAAATATAGAGTAAATAATGGTAATTTAAATTGAGCTTATGATGTAAAAATAAGTGGTAATTATGCTTTTGTTACTTCATTAACTAATGATGCATTTTCAGTTTTAGATATTACAACACCAAACCCTACATATATAACTCAATTGATTTGAAATACTATATTTGATGGTGCTTGGTGAATAGATATATCTTGAAACTATGCTTATGTTTCTTCTTCTGTAGATGCTGCTGTTAGAGTTGTTGATATTAGTACTCCTACTGCTCCAGTTATAGTTGCAAATATTTCATGATGAAGTTATAGTTTGGCTTGAACTCGTTATCTTTTTGTTGAAGGGGATTATTTATTTGTTACTTCTTTTACAAATGATGCTATAAATGTAGTTGATATAAGTAATCCACTTAATCCAATATATGTTACAAAAATAATTCATAATGCTGCAAATCCATTGCTTGATTGAGCAACAGGTCTTTTTAAGTTATGAGATTATATATATGTATCTTGATTTGATTGAGATTCACTTGAAATACTTAAATTTGAATATGATAAAACAAGCCCAAGTATTATTCCAAATACTTGATTTGTAATTTGAACTGATTATTTAACTAGTTTATCAAATGTTTTATGATGAGGAAATGCTTGAAGTATAACATATCAAATTTCAAAAGATAATTGAACAACTTGGTATTATTGGAATTGAAGTGCTTGGTCTACAACTGCATTATGAGTTGCTAATTCTAATACATTATCTGTTATAAATACAAATATTGATGATTTTAATTTAATTGCAGGAACTTGAGTTTTTAAATTTAAAGCATTTTTAACTTCAAATGGTGATCAAGCAGTTGAATTAGATAGTTTTACTGTAAATACTACATCATCTCCATCTCCAGGTTGAGTATCAACAAATATGGCTTTATGGTTTAAATCAAATAAGTGAACTAGTACAACTACTGATTGAGCTGCCTTAAATACTTGGAATGATTTTTCTTGATTTTGAGCTCATGCTATTGCTTGAAATGCACCTATTTATAAAAATAAT
>CALMDL010000322.1 GCA_937864995.1 uncultured Candidatus Altimarinota bacterium
AAATGAGGTTGAATAAGTACATATAGATGACTTGTTGATATAAAACCAACTGCAATTTGATCTGTTTCAAAAATAGATTGCGACGCGCTACTTTTAGATAACTTATCAGTTTCGGATACCGTTCCAAATATAATTGTTTGAAATAGTAGTTCAACTGTAGGCCATGAAGCAAGTGCTTGAAAAATAAATGAATCTTATTTATTTTATTTAAGAAGTAGGTGAATAAGTGAAGATGAAGCAAAAGCTATGATTGTAAATGGTTTTATTTCTTGAGTTGTAAAAGAATTGCCACTTGAATATGCTAGTGAAATGAATGTACTTATAAGTATGGAATTTGAGGGGGGATTTTAAACAAAAAAAAGTGCCGGGCTATTCCCGGCATCTATAAATATTCATCTCAATTTTTTCATAAAATACATAATTAAATATATAAAAGAAATAGTTGTAGAAAACATATATATTTGGCTACTCCATATAGATATTAAAATACATGAGGCAGCAAATATATCGGAAAATAAATTTCGATTCATTTTTTTAAAAATGATCAAAATTAACAAGAGTGGAAAGATTAAACCATGAAGAACCCCTAACACTATAAATGCTTCAACATGATTTTGCATAGTATTCATTATTTCTTCCATATTATTTTCTCCTCATTCCCATAACAATTATTCAACAATTGAATAACCGAGAGAAATTAAGTAATTAGATTATAATTAATAAAATTAAAATGTAAATATGAAATTAGATAAAAAAACAGTATTAGATTTGATAGAAAGAAAAGTTGAAAAAATACTTGTTTATTTTTATGATGCTTGATGTTCTGGGACAAAAGTAGATATTAGAGAAGATTTTATAGTAGATGATAATTTAGAAAAATTAGAATTAAGTAGTAGCCCATTTTTTGTTTATGTAGAAAAAAAAGATAAAGATAAATTTAAAAACTCTATTATTACAAAAACTATTACAGCTGACCATACTTGAAAAGAGAAAGTTCGTTATATATTTAATAATGAACAAGTAGTTGATAGATGTGGTTGTTGAAGTAGTTTTAGTTTTGGTAAAAAAACTCCAAAATTTGATTTAAGTAAACTTAAAGATTTTAAAAATAATTTA
>CALMDL010000323.1 GCA_937864995.1 uncultured Candidatus Altimarinota bacterium
TTTGAAAAATATAAAAATAATCCAAAGATAGGAATTCCTTTTAATCTTATTTTTCATCCAAATTTAGATATAAATTGATATAAAGATAGATTTGAGTTTACTCAGAAATATGTAAGACCTAAATCATGAGCTTGATTATTCCCTCTAGTTCCACACCCAAATAGTAAGATAGAACAAGACCATAAATGATATTATATTCCAGAATATGAAGCAATTAATGGAATTGATTTAACAAAATATGCAAATATTAATTATTGGTGATATTTTTACTTAAACTCAAAATTACTTGATATATTTACTTTTTTAAGAACTGCATGAATAGTAGATATTTTTTATCAATATATATTTAGTAAATCAGAAAAAAACGAAGAAGTTGAAATTGATGATTTAGCAAAAATAATAGCTATTGTTTGAAAAAAAATAGAACAAAATTTTAAAAAATTCAATTCATTAACATCTAGAATCTTATTTTTAAAAAGAAAAAAACAATTAAAAAACTTAGAAATAACTATTGATAAAATTATTGATTATTTAAATTTTATAACATTTAGAGAAAATTATATAAAAAATATAAATCCTTCTTATAATTCAGAAGAATTAGTTATTTTTATAGAAACAATAAATGGATTAAAAGAAAAGTTTGAAGAAATAAAAAAAGATAAGTTTTAAAACTTATCTTTTTTTATTTTATTAACCTAAAATTATAATCATCTGGAACATATGTTCATTTCAGATGTGCTAAACATCTTTTTACATTATTATGCCAATGATTAGTATCTGTTGCATAACAAGGTCATCATTCTCATCAACATCATGGTAATCCAGAAGCTTTTCTTCATGCTCATGACATCAAATTTAATGCATTATAATTTCTGAAATATTTATTATTTAACGTATAAACAATTGAATAAACTCATTGTCTAGCATTATCAAATCACTTTCTATCTCATCTATCATTGTTTCAAACATTTCAAATATTGTATGGTGTAGTTAGATTTTTTCAAAGAGAACTTTCAGCTAATCATATACACATAACCATTGAAGGATCAATATTTCAATCAAGCGATTCATCTATCCACATTTGCCAATTATTAAAAGCTCAAACTGCATAATGTTCTATAAGATATTTTTGTCTTTCTATTTCATTTGCTCATTCAACTTTAAATAATCTTGAATTATTATCCATTTCTGCATATCAATATCAATTTCTTGCTTCAAAATCCATAGCATATTTATCTTTATATTTTGAAGGTAATGTTTGAAATTTAATATATGATAAATCTAAAACAGATAATGGATCAATATATTCTTTTTCTTTAAATACTTCAAAATGTAAATGTGGTCAAGTTGTAACATATCATGCTCAATTAGTACCATATTCTCAACCTGTTTTAGCAATAACTTGTCATTTTGCTACATACTCATATTGCTCTACGTTTATTTCACTTAAATGCCCATAAACAGTAAGATATCAATCATAGTGTTTAATTGCTAGATAAGAATAATCTGGACTATCTGGTGGATTTAAATATACAACATATCAATCCATAGGTGCTTCTATCGATGTTCATTGTGGAACTTTAATATCAATAGCATTATGATTTGCATTAAACAATTCTTTATATTCCTCATCTTGATAATATGCACTTATTCATTGCACTGGATTTACTGGCCAAGACAATGGATTTTGCTCTACAACTTTTTCATCCTTAATACTATTTTTATTTAATTGAGTTTCACTATAAATCATTCTATTTATAGAAAAACATCTTGGATTATTTTTTTCAAGTGCTCTTACTTCTGAAGTATTTTGAGTTACATCAATAAATGTACAATCATATTTTTCAAGTATTAAATTTCTAGCAGAATTCAATTTTATTTGTTCTTTTAATGCTTTTAATCTAACTTCATTTTCAAGTTTTATTTTATCAGCTAAATATTGTTCATAAAATGATTGTTTTCATTTTGATGATTGTAATATTTTTTCTTTAAAATCTTTTTTATCTTGAAGAATTTTTTGCTCAATAACTCATTGTTTTCTAAGATTTTTAAGATTTAATTCTTGTTTTTCAAGAGCTACTTTTTTTAAGTATAAATCTCATACATATAATCTATGATTATCAATAAGTTTTTTTCAAGTTATTTGAATAATTCATTTAAAATATAAATCATTAATCAAATCTCAAACTGGTTCTTCATTTAATAAAATACTTTTCAAATTATCAATTTCAGATCATTCATAAGCTGTATTTGATTTTTTGTATATATAAACCAAATATTCTAGTAATATTTCAGTATTTTCTTCTATTTTTTTCTTAAGTATTTCTATCGTTTTTGTATTTGTTTCTATTTCTGTCTTTGTTTTAATTACATCTAAATTAATTTGTTCAATTTTTTTAGAAGTTCTTTCTATATCTTTATCAAGTAATTCAATAGAATCTTCCAAAGAAGAAATAGTTGTTAATAGTTGTTCTTTTTTTTCTTGAGCTAATTTTTTATCATTTTCTATATCACTAGACATAGAACTATATATATCTATTTTTTTAGATATGCTAAATATATCTGAATATTCTGTAGAAAAATTTCATAAATCAGATTCAAATAATAAGTCATATTGTCTTTCTTGAAAATTTTCTAAGATAGCACCTTTTTGCTCATTTGATAAAGCAAAAGTTGTAGTATTAGAAGTTAAAATTCAAAAAATAACAAATAATGTAATATAAAATTTATTCAAAATATTTAATTAAAAAATAAGTCTTACACTTATATAATAATATATTTACTATATTTTAACAAGCATATAATATTGACAGTTCTCTATTTTATACTATTCTTGATTTTTTATAAATAGTTCTAAAAAGAATAAAAATACAAAAGAAAGAAATGCAGTTAAAAATATAGAAGCTCAATAATAATTAAAAAAAATCAAAATCAAAAAGAAAACACTTATAAAAAAAGCTTGTCTAAAACTTACTAATATATGATAGATTGCTACATTTCATCTAAAATAGATTTTTTTTATAAAATATAAAATCAATGTTAAAAGACCTGATAATCAAAATAAATAAGAAAAAACAAGTGATGAAACTCATAATACTTGATACTCAAACGGGTCTAAATATTTTATTACTAAGACAAATGTAGTAATACAAATAAGTGACATTATAAATATAAGTAATAA
>CALMDL010000324.1 GCA_937864995.1 uncultured Candidatus Altimarinota bacterium
TTAGAAAAGCAAGTGAAGTAATATCATATACATTTTATTATAATAATAACTTATTTAAATAAAAAATGAATAAACAATTAAAATCGTTATCAAATATCAATGATTTAAATGAAATTAATAATAGTGATTTTTTATCTATTATAGAAATAGTTTCTTTAACTTTTTCAATTCATATTGATTCTAAAAAACCAGATAAAAATTTCTTGTTATTTACATTTATAACAAAATCTCAAAAATCTAATTCTTTTAATGAGTTATAAACTGTTGAAATTACTTCTATATCAGCAAAAAGTGGTAAATCACCATTTCAAATTATATCAACATCTGCTTGATAAAATTCTCTATATCTTCCCTTTTGTGGTCTTTCTCATCTATAAACTCTTGAAATATGTTGTCTTCTAAAAGGAAAAGTTAATTCTCATTCATATTGAGCAACATAGCGAGCTAAAGGAACTGTTAAATCAAATCTAAGTCATAGACTAGAATCGTCTCAAATTTCTCCATTAACTCTATGAATTGCATAAACTTCATTATCATCTGCTCATTTTGCAAGTAAAACATCAAGTCTTTCTACAACTGGTGTATCAATTGGTGTAAAACCTGATAAACTATAGTTTTTTCTTATTATTTCTTTAAATTTTTCTTCTATTAATTGTGCTTCTGGTAAGTTTTCACCAAATCAAGAAATTGCTTGTGGTTTAATCATTTTTTCTATATTAAATTTTATAATTAAATATATTTTAACTAAAAAAAACAAAAAATAAACTTATTTTTTATATATAAAATAGTCATTATTTGATTTTATATTAAAAGTATAATAAAATGATATAGATATTTTAAAATTTATATAAATAAAATCGCCCTATGTTCAAAAAGAAACTAAATCTAAGTGCTTTGGCAAACAAGCCAATTGAACAAGAAAATCAAACTAGTAATGAAGAAAATACTAGTATTTTAAACGAAGAAACACCTTCTTTAGTAAACTATAATTATGATGAAGTTGTAGTAACTGAAAATAAAAATGAAGATGTAGTTCTAGAAACTACTACTTTAAATGATGAAACAAAAATAAAAGATAAAAATATTGAAATTCCTGCAATTGAAATTCCTGCTTTAGAAAACGAAGAAAAAGCTGAAGAAATTGTTGTGCAAGATGATAAAGAAGAAAAAAAAGTAGAATACAACTATGAAGATGTAATTGTAAGTGAAAATAAAAATGAAGATGTAGCTCTAGAAACTACTACTTTAAATGATGAAACAAAAATTGAAGATAAAAATATTGAAATTCCAGCTTTAGAAAATGAAGAAAAAGCTGAAGAAATTGTTGTGCAAGATGATAAAGAAGAAAAAAAGAAATCAAAGAAAAAATCTAAAAAAAATATATTTAAATATGAAGAAGTAGTTGTTGAATTACCTCCTCCTGAAACAGAAGAAGAAAAAGAAAAAAGATATGAGGAAATGATTTCAAAAGTAGAAGTTAAAAAAAGTGAATTTGATTATGATAAAGAAGAAAAAATAGAATTATTTTGAAATTATCAAAGTGATTTAGAAGTTATTGTTGAAGAAAAAGAATGAAATAAAAAAGAAAAAATAAATAATGAAATTGAAAATATAGAAAATAATGAACAAACAAAAGAGATTTCTGAAAATAATGAAAATAAAGATGAAGAAAAAGAAATAATTATAAGAAAACCTATAAATAAAAAAGTAATAATAATTATATCTATTTTAGTATTATTATGAGCTGTTATTTGAAGTATTTTTTACTTTTTAAATGACATAAAAAACCTAATAAAAACAGAAAAAATTGATGAAATTATTGTTGATGGTGAAATAAATTATTCTGGTGCTACAAATTCTTGAGAATTAACTGATTCTTGAACAATAAATCAAGAAGAAATAATGGAAGAAGTATTAACTAATTCTTGAATTTCTGAAATAGTTGATGAAGAAATAAAACAAGAAGTTGAAACATATATTGAAGAAATAAAAGAATCAGAAGAAGTACTTACTCCTGAGCAAATTAAAAAGAAAATTAATGATAAAATAATAGAAATTTATCTAAAAAAGACTATGTTAAAATAGTCTTTTTTATTTTATAAATGTAAATATATCAAAGTCAATGTTAATTATTTAATTTTAAACAAAATAAATGATAAAATAAATTAAATATATTAATATAGTAATTACAAATGTGAGACAATAAAGATGCAATAAATAGCCTGCCTTTGAAAAAAGAAATCTGAGATATTGTTTCTTATATTTGAAACATATTCAAAATGGCAATTGATAGGTGAGCTTCAGATATACATATCGAGCCCCACGAACACTTTCTTTTAATAAGATTTCGTAAAGACTGAGATTTTATGCTTATTGACAAAGTTGATAGAGAACATATTTCAGCAGCAATTACAAGGTTGAAAGTACTATCAAAAATTAAAATCGATGAAAATAAAAAACCTCAGGATTGAAAAATAGTTTATTATTACGAAAAAGAGAAAAAAAATATAGATATAAGACTTTCGACACTACCTACAAGTTACTGAGAAAAGGTAGTAATGAGAATACTTAAACAAGATGATTCACTTATAAACATAGAAGCTCTATGACTTATAGATGTAAATCTTGAAAAAGTAAGAGAAGCCCTAAAAAGTAAATACTGAATAATGCTTGTAGCTTGACCTACATGATCATGAAAATCTACTACCCTATTTGGAGTTCTAAAAAACTTTGATCCACTAGAATTAAATATATCAACCCTAGAAGATCCAATAGAATACGATATAGAATATGTAAATCAATCTCAAGTAAGACCAGATATCTGATATACATTTTCTACATGATTAAGGTCACTAGTTAGACAAGATCCAGATATAATAATGGTATGAGAAATCAGAGATAAGGAAACAGCCGTACTAGCAGTAGAAGCCGCATTGACATGACACTTGGTAGTATCAACGATACATACGAACTCTGCAGCAGGTACAGTACAAAGACTTATAAACATGTGAGTTGAACCTTTCTTACTGGCATCTGCTATGAAAATGGTTATATCTCAAAGACTTTGAAAAAGAATATGTGCTAATTGTAAAGTTGAACACAAAATATCAGAATACGAAAGAAAAAAAATATATGAACATCTATTACCTATTTTAGAAAAAAGTGATATTGATAATGCAATTTTCTATAAATGAGCTTGATGTGAAAAATGTAGTGGTACATGATATAAATGAAGACTTGGTATACATGAAGTACTAATAGTTTGAGATTACCTAGAACCACTAATATTAAATAAAGAAAGTGCCAATGCTATGAGAGATATAGCAATAAAACATTGAATGGTAACAATAGTTCAAGACGCATTGATTAAATCACTTATGTGACAAACAACTGTTGAAGAAGCTCTAAAATTAATTTAATAAAATAAAAAATATGTTTAGTTTTTTAAATAAAAAGAAAAAAATAGACCCAAATCAAGTAAAAGCATTTGATTCTGCGGTTAAAGCAATAGAAATTTTTATTGCACTCTCTGATTGGCCAAACGCTAAAAGAGCAATTGATGAAATATCATATAAAGAAAAAGAAGCTTTAAATAAATTTCTTGAGAAATTTGATTGAGAAAATTCTAGTCCTGCTGATAGAAAATTGGCAGAAAAAGAAAGAGCATCATACAAAAATAAAGAAAAAACTATTTTAAAATTAAAAGATAAAATAGAAAAATTAGAAGAAAAATATATGAAAATTGCTGAAGTAGAAAGATTTAAAGTAAGATTTTCAAAAATAAAATCTGAAATTGATTTATTGATATGAACAAAAAAACCTCTACAAGCAATGAATTTACTTCAAAAATTTCTTGAAGAAAATAAAGAAAATTCTATTGTTATAAAATTTTATAATAGAGAAAAAAAGAGAGTTCAAGCTAGTATAGAAAAACAAAGAAAAGAAGAACAAGAAAAGCTTAGAAGAAATGCAAAAAATGAAGCATTACAATTAATTTGAGAAACTGCTAAATTAGATAAAGATGAAGATAACGAAGAAAATCAAGAAGAAATATGATTTATGTGAAAATTAGGTAAAAAATTAAATTTTTATAAAACTCTTAAAGAAAATATAAAAAGAAAAAAATTACTTGATGAAATAAATATATTAATTGAAGAAGATTCTAGAGTAAATGATGAATTAGCAGAAAAAAAATTGGAAAATATTCATAGATGATTAGTAAAAGAAATAGGTAAACAAAAAATGATTGGTTATGATTTATACTGAAAAATACTATGAGCAGATAAAATTTCTGGTGATACATTTGGACTTGAAGAAAACTCAAAAAAATATAATTTCTTTATATGAGATGCAACAGGTCACTGAATAAGAGCTTGATTCATAATTACTCTTATTAATAAACTTTTTAAAGAAAATTATAATAAAGAATTAAATGAAATAGCTTTTGAAATAAATAATTGATTAAAACAAGATTTAAAATCAAGAAATTTTATTACAAGTATATTTTTTGAAGTAGATAAGCAATCAAATAATATAGGATATGTTTGAATGTGACATGAACCACTTTTTGTATATAGAAAAAAAGACAATAAAGTAGAAAAAATAATACCTGGATGATTAGCAGCTTGAATTAGACTCATAAAAGATAAGGATGATATTAAAATAAAAAATATTACTCTTGAAGATGGTGACATACTTTTAACATATAGTGACTGATTAATCGAAAATAAAAGTTTAGACTGAGAATATTATTGATTAGAAAAATTAGAAGAATCATTTAGAATAGTTTCAGAATATGAATCAAGTATTAAAAATATATATGAATATTTGATTAATGATGTAAAATTATTTAGATGAGGTTCAAATTTTGATGATGATGTTTCTGTAATAATAATTAAAAGAGATTCAACAAAAGATATAGTAAAAGATGAAGATACTTATATAGAAGATTTAAAATCTAAAGAACATCTTGATAAAGCTGAAATCAAAAAGTTAAAATGAAAAAATAAAGAAGAAATAGAAAAAGAATTAGAAATAATAAGAAGAAAAAAAGAAACAAAAAGACTTATTAAAACTCTTGAAAATCTATATTATACATGAGAAATATTAAAATTAAAAGAAGAAGCAACAAGATTTATTAAAGATTGATATATCGATCCTAAGATAAATTACTACTTAAGAAAAGCTATAGAAAATGAAAAAAGCTATAAAGTAGAACAAAAAAACCAAAAAATGGAAATAAAATATAATATTCTAATGGAACTTTATAAAAAATGAGATTATACAACTGTTATGAAAGAAGTTGAAGAAATCATTGCAAAAGATTGAAATATTTAATAAAACAAAAATATGTTTTGAAATAAATTTTACGATAGGTATTGAAACTTTGATAATAAAAGATTCATAAAACTACTCGAAGATGCTAGAAGAGCACAATATAAATGAGCTACAAAGAAAAAAGGTAAAGACATTGAAATAAACTTATTTCAAAGTGTTAACCAAAAAGAATTATGGCAATTTATAAACAAATTTTCAATATTCTTAAACTCATGAATTGATGTTAAATGAGCTCTATGAATTCTAGTAAAACAAATTAAAAATCCATATTTGAAAAAAATATGAATTGAAATGAGAGATAATATTGATCATGGTATTGGTATAAATGAAACAATGAACCAATATCCAAAAGTATTTGATCCTCTTACTACTGCCCTTGTTTGAGTTTGAGAAAAAACATGACAATTATGAAAAATTTTGGCAGAATTAGATACAAGTTTACTTGAAAACATCGAATTAAAATGAAAAGTAAAATGAGCAATGGTTTACCCTATGATTCTTTTATTTTTAACAATAATGATGGTTGTTTTCATGATGGTATTTATCGTACCTAGAATTACAGCTTCATTTGCAAAAGCAGGTAGTGAATTACCTGCACTTACACAAAAAGTAGTTGCATTTTCAAATTTTATAGTTCATGATTGGTGAAAATTATTATTAATAATAGTTTGAGTAATTTGATTCTTTAAATTAGTAAATGCATCATATATGTGAAAAATTGCATTAGCAAATATAGCAACAAGAATGCCAATATTTGGTTATGTAGTTAAACAATCAAATATAGTATATTTTACAAAAGCATTTACTATCCTACTTGATTCATGAGTATTATTACTTGATTCACTTAAAACTTCAAGTAAAGTAGTACCAAATTTGGCTTATAAAAAAGAACTTATAAGAATTAAAAATGAAGTAGAAGTTTGATTAACAATTTCAAAATCACTTTGATTAAATCTAGATTATGAAGAATCAGTTTACTTAAATAAACTATTCCCTGAAGAATTTGCTTATGTAGTAAGTACATGAGAAGAAACTTGAAGTCTATCTGGATCTCTAAAAAAAGTATGAGAAAACTATAATTGAGAACTAAAAAGATATATTTGAAATATGTCTAGTATGATGGAACCTATAATCATCGTAATAGTTGGTGCCCTTGTTGGTACTATTGTAGTTGCGATAATGATGCCATTTTTTGAAATGTGAAAGGTTGCAAAATGAGTTTAAAAATAAAAAAGTTAGATGTAAATCTAGCTTTTTTTGTTTTTTATTTTGTAAAATATAATATAAAATATAAATAAATATAAGTCTAGTAAAATAATAAAATATATTTGCTAAAATGCCTATGTAGAGATAAAATACACGAGTCTATTTTAGGACAATAAATCTTAAAAATTTATTTTTGTATTTTATTACTTAATTTTTTCTACAATGATTAGAAATACAAAAAAAGCCTTTACATTGGTTGAGTTAATCGTAGTTATTACTATATTAGCTATTCTTGGTACGATCGCTTTCATATCTCTACAAGGTTATTCTGGTGAAGCTAAAAATTCAAAAGTTACTTCTGACTTAAGAAATATTGCTTCTGCTATTGAAACTGCTTCTACAAGAAATAGTGTTATATTATCAGATGTTGTAGCTTCAAGCTGAACAATTGATACTGCTAATGGGGTAACAGATACTCTTACTTTTAATTCAGGTGCTGCTCTTTCTACTGCTACAAATTATGAAGTAGGTAATGTTGATTTTGCTGCTGTTGGACAAAATGGTGAAGATTTTAAAGATCCAAATAGTACTGATGCTGCTTCTGACTATTTATTTGGTATAGTTGTTTCTCCTGACTTTAAAGCTTATCAATTAGCTGGTCAAGTTATTGAAAATGATGTTAAAAAAACTAGAGTTACTGGTACATATTACCAAGTTAACACATCTGATACTGTAGGTTTAATATCTGCTAATGGAGCAAGTGGTGTTCCAGTTACTGATGGGAATCCTCTTCCTACTGGTTCTACTAACCTTTAC
>CALMDL010000325.1 GCA_937864995.1 uncultured Candidatus Altimarinota bacterium
TAAAAAAGATAAGGTAAGACATGATAAATTGAAAGATATGTTTATTTCTATTTGATTAACAGAAGAAAAAATAGAAAAAATAGTTGAATTTATCAAATTTTGAGAACAAAAAACAAGTAAAGAGATTTTGACATATTATTCACAATTTGATGGAGAATTGTTAAAAACTTGAATTGAAGAGTTAAATTTTTTATACAATTGATTACTTTCTATTTGAGTAGATGAAAAAAATATCAAAATAAACCCTTCTATTTCTAGAGGATTAAATTATTATACTTGAACTGTATTTGAGACATTTATTGTATGAGCAGAAAATATGTGAAGTGTAAGTTCGTGAGGTAGATATGAAAATCTTGCTTCAAATTTCACAAAAAATAATTATCCATGAGTATGATGAAGTATAGGTTTATCTAGATTAATTGCAGTATTAAACAATATTTGAAAAATAGAAACATTTAGAAAAACTACTTCAAGAGTTATGATTGTAAATATGTGAAATGATACTTTAAACAATAATTTAAGTATTTTAAAAAAACTTAGACAATCATGAATTGCTTGTGAAATGTATCTTGATAGTGAATCAAAAATGCAAAAACAATTGAAATATGCAAACAACAAAAAAATACAATATATTGTTATCTGTTGAAGTGAAGAATTAGCTTCAGATATATTACAATTAAAAAACTTAGATACTTGAGAACAATTGGAAATAAAACAATCTGAATTAATAGATTATATAAAATAAAAAAGAGACTTAAAAGTCTCTTTTTTATTTTATTAAAATGTACAATCTGTATCAGTTAAATCTCAAGTATCTTTATCAATTATTTGATATTTAATTGTAGATCAATCATTTTGAATTGCCTTACCTGATTCTCTAATTTCTAAACAACTTCTGTAATCTGTATTTTGCCAGTAAGTATTTGTAAGTGATCATAATATTACATCAATAGTTGTTCAATCACTAGTAGGTGTAAATGGATCTACAAATGTATAAGGTAGATTATGATTTTGGTCTCCAAAAATGAATTTATTTCTATTTGTAGTTCCATCTCAAACTCAAGCATGTATCTCAGCAGTTCAAGAACCTGGTTTAGTTATAGCAAGCATTATACCAGGAAGTACATCTTGAGAAACAGATTTGTATGTACCATTTATTATTGCCATTGGATTATCTTCATTTTCTAAAGTTGCAGCCATTTCATATTCTTGAGCATTTTTAGTTATAGAATACACATATGGTATTTTTGCTTTTGGATCAAAAGGTAATCTATCAAGTGTATTTAAACGAACATTTTGATCAAATCTTCATTGTAAAACAATTCAAGTTCAATTATAAGTTAAATTAAAACTATCACCTGGAGGTGGATAATATCATCTTTTTTGTTTATAAACTTTTAGAGCAGAACCAATTTGAGCTAGGTCTGATTTTCTTTGAGAATCTCTTGAATCTCATAGATAACTACTATATGAAATAAATCAAATAGTACTAATTATAGCCAAAATAGTTACAGAAACTATAAGCTCTACAAAAGAGAATGCTTTTTTATTAATCATATCTTTTATTTTTATATTTTAATATTGTTTAAATTCTTTTATATCTGTTTCTACTATATCATATCTTATACTTCTTTTACCTCATAACCATTTTTGAGAGAAGTAATTTTGAATTCATCTAATTTCATTTTCAGTAAGAGCATGATTCCAAGAAATAAGTTCTCAAATTCATCATTTGAAATATGCTTTAACACTTCTACTAGACGCGGGGTATCATACATCCCGTAAAGTATCTCAAGTCTTTCAACTAACATTTCAATAATATATATTTCATAATCATCAGTACATATGTTCAGGCATTGGATCAACATGATCAATTTCATTTGCTAATACTCAGTTTAAATAAATTTTTAATCTATTCTGACTATCTATAGGATTTCAATAATTATCAAAATGAGAACTATCTTGCACAATCATTATAAAATAAATAGTATTAGGTCTTACTTCTCATAAATTAATTGATTTAAAAGTATGTCAACTATCCCGAGTATTTATTTCTCTATTAGTTGAACAAACTCATCAGAAATTATATGCTTTGTTGTGTACAGATGACCATACATCTCATCATTCAATTGAAAAGTTATATCAAATTGCTCATCAACCTTCTTCATAAATAATTTGCTTACTAGTCAAATCATCTGATGTTTTAAATACTATTGCTAGTGATCTTTCAGTAAAATATCTTTCAGGGTGATTACATAATAAATCACTATTAAAGTCTCTATGTGCACTAAATCATAACATTTGTTCTCAATTAAATTCAACCATTGGTTTTAAATTTAATCAGTCAATTGAATAATTAGGTAATAAAGATGTATAATTTGCAGTAGTTGGTAAATTTATTTTATCTACAGCATCAGGGCGTCATCATCATGCAATATTTTTCCATACAGATATAGTTTGACCATCAATCATTCAACTATTACTATTATTTAATCAATTTATATTAGTAGCGTCTAGATGTAATACTAAATTGTTTATTTCTGGTGGTTTTATATCATATCTAAGTATATCAATTTTTTTTGTAAACTCTCTTGTAAATGTTTTTCAAACAGCATTTGTTGGATCTACATTGTTACCATCTTTATCTACATATTTATATTTTTCATTTGTAGCTCAAGTTAAAACTTTGTATTCATTTGTAGATTGGTCTTTGAAAACATAAAATTTTTCATTTTCTTGAATTCAATCTATATTTAATCTTTTTAATATATTATCAGAATTTGATTTTAATATATATAAATCAGTTTCTTTCTCATAATTATCAGAAACACTTTGATTATAATCTAAAACATTAACTATTCCTAGCATCGCAAAAGACAATATGAAAACTGCAATTATTATTCAAGCAATTGTATCAGCTCTTTTATTATTTTTCATTTTACAAAATGTTTAATATAAATAATATATATTCATTAATATAATTAATTTTTACTAATTGTGAAATTTTTTAATAACAAAACTGCAATAACTCTTATAGAGCTTATAACTACAATAGCAATATCTTGAATATTGTTTCTTATTATATTTGTTTTTATAACAGATAGCGTTGAAGAATTGGTTGATAATGATGTAAAAATTTGATCTATAGATGAATGATTTACATTTAAAGATACTATATGAAGATTTGTAAGATGAGGATATAGTAATGTAAGAGTATTTACATGAATTACTGATCCAGCATATACATGAGCTACAAATCCAAATCCAAATCATGTTTTATATCTAAAAACTCTTGATTTACAAAAGGGGATTTTAATATGAATAGTTGATATTGATACAAAAAAAATCCAAAGAAATTATGTTTATTGAGATAATTTTTTAGGTTATAGATATTTATCAATTGAAGAAATGGCTGAGATAGATACAAATACATGAAAAATTTTTGAAAAAAAATTTACAAATGACAAGATATTTCAAAATATAAGAATGAGAGATTTTAGAGTAGAAACATATAATTGATGATATTTAGTTGATGTCTATTTTAGTGTTATAAATTTATTTGATGATACATTATTTGGTAAAGATTTTGCAGATTTCTTTGTAGATAAACTAGTTATTGATGAGTATAATTTAATTTATTAATTTCCTTTTCATGAAAATAAAAAACAAAAATGCAAGTGTTTTTGTATATGTACTTATACTGATAAATGTAGCACTTATTATAGGTTATGTAGTTTTTAATAATACATATATTTTAAACAACAATATAAATATATGAAAAAATGCTGAAGAAGTATTTTTAAAACTTTCAGATAAAGCAAATATAAATATAGAATCAGTTAGACAATATAATAGAAATTGAGGTTGATTTAGTGATAATATATCATGTCCTCAAAATATAACTATGAGTTGAACTATAGATACTCAAAGTTGAATTACATCAGAAATGAACTATGATTTTGGTACTGTTTATTGTATTTTTTATTATCTATGAGAACCTTGAAGAATATATTTTGATGAAGATACTCAAAAATTTACTAGTGTATATTTTAAGTGAGAACTTAGGGATATAATAAATAAAGCTTTTATTGAAGGTGGTGAAATAGCTAATAGTGAGATAACATGATCTTGAAATCCACTTACAGCAAGTGATCAACCATGGAAATCTTTTGATAATAGTACTAACACTGAATATCAATCAAAAAGAGAGAATTATGGTTCTATTACTTATGATTTATGAAGCGAAAGAAAGTTATCTAAAATAATAATAGATAAAAAAATTAAATCAAATACTGCTTTTTGGGATAATGGTACTATATATTTTAAAAATCATTGAAATATGATTTTAAGAACTGATACTTTAATATGAATGAATGAGTTAAGTTCAAAAGTTATATTATTAGATCATTCTTCATATGCAAGTGCTGAATGAATTCAATATATACAAATAAAATCTGATCAATTAGATGTATTTTTAAATGTAGCAGAGATATCTGTTTATCTATTAGCTGAAACTTGAGAAACATGATGGGAGGCTGAAAGTACATTTAATGATTCAGATGATACATTTTTTAGTTTTGATAGTACTGGTGTAGGTTGAGATGATAATATAGATGATAACATGAATAGTGATAATTATAGATCAAGTTCAACTTGAGCATTATGATATCCATGAGATTATTTAGATGATGATATAACTCCAAGAACAACTATATTTTGAAATGTTTCTCCAAATACTAGTGATTATTTTAATATATTTTGGAATAATTATATTACAAATAAAATGATTAATGACAATGTTTATAATAATGATGATCCACTTAGAGTAGCAAAAATATGAGAAGTTGAGAGATGATATTTATTTTTTGATTTATTTTCTAAAACAGAACTACCTTTAAGTTATGATTTAAAAATAATAGAATTTGATAGAGATTCATATGAAAAAGAATATACTCTTTTACCAACTGCTATATATGAAACAAAAAATTTATCAGATAACTATTGATATTTACAATTAGATTGAGATAATATGTCATTTTCTAGATATAAAACTTGAAAAGAATTTGAATTTGATTTCAAAAATAAAGATTATTCTGTATATGTTACTAATAATTTAGAAACTAATATGGCTATAAGAATAACTTGAGAAGAAAGACCAACTTCTTGAGATCCACTTACAACATATTGAAGACAAATATATATAAATCCTATTGATGATTCAAAACCATGACTTATAGAAACTATTGCAAATCATATAATAATTGGTTGAGAAAAAAACTTTATCTGAGAAAATTTTAAAGTTATTTGAGCAAAATAAAAAAGAAGCCGTAGGCTTCTTTTTTATTGCTTTACAAATTATTTTTTTTCAATACAATGCTTACCAATAATTTTTAATATAATATTTACTAAAATGGATCCTTTACTCATACTTTTGTTTATTTGTTTATTTGCAATGTCAGCATTTTTTTCTTGAAGTGAATTAGCA
>CALMDL010000326.1 GCA_937864995.1 uncultured Candidatus Altimarinota bacterium
ATTACAATTAGAAGAACAAAAAAAGAAAAAAGAAGAAGAGTTGAAATTGATAACAGATTACAAGGAAAAATCAAAAATCTTTTTTGAAACACATGGTAGTTCTATAACTACATCTTTAAATATAAGTGAAAATTGTACTAAATATTTTGATTTTATTGATGAAATAGCTAAAAAAAATGATTTCCCAACAGAATTAATTATAGCTACTTGGAGTAAAGAATACAATTGTAACCTATGAAATCCTGCAAACGGTTGGTGACCATTTCAAATCACAAGCCAATATTATACTCCTTGAGATATAAGTTTAGAACAATTTTGAGAATCAGTTCAAAAATATATAGATTTTACAAAATGAAAGTGGAATTATTTTAATAATAACACATATCATAATTATAAAACTAGATTTTGAAATGAAAATATAACTATAACTTATGATAATTATACTATTAGAGATTTAAAAATAAGTGCTATACTTTATAATTGAGTAAATTCTACAACAACTCTTGATTGAAATAGCTTTGCAAATGCAAATTTGAATAATAGTGTTACATCAAATAGTGATTGACTTGTAACTAGATTTTTGAAAATATTAAATTGGAGAATAAATAATAAATAGAAACCTTAAGAAATTAAGGTTTTTTTTATTTCTCTTAAACACTTCTTAAATAGAGAATGTATAATAGTAGTATATTATTATTTAATTTATCTTTATGAAAGAAAAAATTATATCTTGAATTTTTGGTGCTATTTTGGGATGAGCTATTGTATTTTCTTATGGTTATTTTACTAATTCAAATACTTGAAATATGCCTCCTGATTGAGCTTGAATGCCTCCTAGTAATTTTTGATCTTGAAGTTTTGATGCTTCAAATATGAGCGATGAACAATTAGAAAGAATGGCTACAAGAGCTTGAATAACTACTGATGAACTTAAAGCAAAATTAGAAAGTTGAGAAGATATTAGAAGTCTTATGTGATGAAGATGAGCTTGAAAATGAGACACTTCTTCAGGAATACTACAATAATTTATTAATTAAATAATTTAAAATGAAATTTAATTTTAATTTAAAATACTTCATTTCAGGATTACTTCTAGTTTTACTTATAAATTACAATACATTTATTCCAGCTAAAACAGTAACTTCAGAGACAAGTACAAGTTCTAGTACAAAAGCTGAATTGTGAGATATAAAAGAATCAATAGAAGTTTCTTGAGATGCTGAACTTGTAGATGAACAAAGTTTGAAATTTAATAAAGCCTGAACTATAACAAAAGTTAATTTTAAAGCATGAGATACTATAAAAAAATGAGAAACTATTGCAGAAATAGATAATAGTGATGCTTATGATACTATAGAAGAAGCAAAAATAAGTCTTGAGAATTCAGAGATTAGTTTGGAACAACTTTATGAAGGTCCAGATGAAACAAATATTTTGCAAGCAAAAAATTCTATAACAAGTGCTGAAAATAGTTTAGAATTAGCAAAAATAGAATTTGAAAATTTGAAAGTAACTCAAAAAAATTCTCTTGATAAATTACTTGAAAATATAGAAACTTCAAAAAAAGAATTAGAATCGTCTAAGTCTAGTTTAGAGCTTGCAAAAAGTGATTTAGAAATATTAAAAAAAGAAAAAGATAATTCTCTTTCAAATACAAATACTTCAAAAAGTACAACTATTACAAATATAGAAGATAATTTTAAAAATTATTTATTGGATTTAGAGTCTATTATAGAGGAGTCAGATTATATTATGTGAGTTACACAAGAAAATAAAGATAAAAATGATGATTTTGAAAATTATTTATGAATTGAAGATTGAGTTTCTAAATCAAATGCAAAAACAAATTTACTTAAATTAATTTCATCTTATAGTGAAATAGAAAAACAAGTAAATTTATATGATGAATCTTGAGATAGAGAAAAAATTATTACTATTTTAAATAGTTTTATAGAAATCTATACATTGGCTTATAATACTTCAGATTTCATATATAAAACTGTTGATGCAAGTATAGTTAGTTCTGGAGCATTAACTCAAAGTGAAATTGATTCTATGAAAAATACTACTTCTGGAAATAGAACTTCTACTTTATCAAAAATTACTTCTATTAAATCTAGTATAAGTACATTAAATACTCTTACTGATACTGATTTAGTTTATGAATCAAATTCAAACTCTATTGCTTCAAAAGAAGAGTCAATTAAAAATACAATTTTAAGTATAGAAAAACAAGAACTTAGTATAAAAAATGCTATTAAAACATATGATGAGACTGTTTCTAGTTATAGTGCTACTATTAATTCAAAACAAAAAGATTTAGATTCAAAAACAAGAGCAGTAGAAATAGCAAAAATGAATTATGATGATTTATTTGAAGGCCCAACAGATGAAAATGTAAGAAAAGCTAATAATTCTATAAAACAAGCACAATTAAAACTTGAATCTGCATATGAAAATTTAGAGGATTATATTTTGACTGCACCTTTTGATTGAGTAGTTAGAAAAATAGACTATATGGTTTGAGATAATCTGACAACAGATACAGATAAATATGTATATATAGAAAATCCAAATTTACTTGAAATTACTGTTATGCTTGATCAAATTGATATAGTTTGAGTTAAATTATGAATGCAAGCAACAGTTATATTTGATGCATATTCTACAACTCCTGTAAATGCTCTTATTAGTTCAATTGATACAACACCAACTTCAACTTCTTGAGTAGTTTCGTATGAGGTGAAAATAGTTTTAGATGATGATAGTTTTATAGAGAAAGTACTTTCATGATTTTCTGCAGATGTAGAAATAATTACAGAATCAAAAGAAGATATTTTACTTTTAAAAACTACTTCAATTACTGAAAAAGATTGAAAATATTTTGTAAATTTGATAAAAGATTGAAAACAAGTTGAAACAGAAATAGAGATTGGTATAGCTTCTGATTGAATGACTGAAATAATTTCATGAATTAATGAATGAGATGAAGTTTCACTAACTACATTTGTTTCTACTACTAATACACAAGAAAAAACATCAACTTCGCTTTTTAGTCCTCCAACTTGATGAAATAAATCTTGAGATATGTGAGGTCCACCAGCTTGATTCTAATATTTAAAATAAAATTATGATAAAATTAGAAAATATAAAAAAAGAATACAAAATGTGAGAAAATATCGTTGAAGTATTAAAATGAGTTGATTTAGAAATAAATTCTTGAGATTTTGTTTCTATTATGTGACCAAGTTGAAGCTGAAAATCAACTCTTATGAATATCATAGGTATGCTTGATGTTGCTACTAGTTGAAAATATACTTTTAATAATATAGAAATAACTTGAAAAAAAGAAGATGATTTATCAAAAATAAGATGAAAAAATATAGGTTTTATTTTTCAAAGTTATAATTTAATTTCAAGAATGCCAGTAATAAAACAAGTTATGTTACCACTTACATATCAATGAATTGCAAAAAATAAAAGAGAAAAAATGGCTATTGAAGCACTAGAAAAAGTATGACTTGCTGATAAAAGAAATAATAAACCAAATGAACTCTCAGGTTGACAATAACAAAGAGTTTCTATAGCTCGTGCACTTGCTATAAATCCAAATATGATTTTGGCAGATGAACCAACATGAGCACTTGATACAAAAACATGAGAAGAAATTATGTGATTGTTAACAAAACTCAATCAAGAGTGAACAACAATAGTTTTGATTACTCATGAGCATGAAATAGATAGATATGCAAAAAAGCATATATTAATTAAAGATTGATTGATAGTTAAATAAAAAAAATATGATTACTACAATATTTGAAAATATATTAAATTCTTTGGAGTCAATAAGAGCTAATAAACTTAGGTCATCTTTGAGTATGCTTTGAATAATTATTTGAGTATCGTCTGTTATTATTTTGACTGCAATTTGAAATGGTAGCACACAAACAATAGTTGATAAAATAGAGGAGATGTGAACAAATATCTTGACTATTTCAACTTGATGATGATTTTGATCTAGTAGAAGTAAATCAACAGCTACAAATATACTTACTGAAAAAGTTGTTAATTCTATTAAAGAAAATATTTCAGGATTAGATGGAGTTTTACCTATTGTTTCTACAAATTGACAATTTGTTTATTCTTGAAATGATATGAGTGCATCAGTTTATGGAATAGATACAAATTATTTTGATGTAAAAAATGTAGAAATAGTTTATTGAACAAATATAACACAAAATCATTTAAATAATTTAGAAAAAGTCGCAGTTGTTTGACAAGATATAGTTTCTGAATTATTTTCTTGAAATAATCCAGTTTGAGAAAAGATAAAAATGTGAAACAATGTATTTGAAGTAGTTTGAGTTATAGAAGAAAATTCAACTCTAGATTCATATGTATTTATTCCTATTACTACAGCGTCAGTTAGAATTACATGACAAAAATATTATTCTCAAATAATAGTTTCTGTAAGTGATGCAACTCAAGTTGATGCAAAAGAAACAGAAATTGATACACTTTTACAAGAAGTTTTAGAAGTAAGTGATCCAAATAATCTGCCATACAATATAAGAAATCAATCAGAAATGCTTGAAAATATGAGTTCTATTACAGAAACACTTACTATGCTTTTAAGTTGAATTGCTTGAATTTCACTTCTAGTATGATGAATATGAGTTATGAATATAATGCTTGTTTCAGTTACTGAAAGAACAAAAGAAATAGGTATAAGAAAAGCAATTTGAGCAGGGAAAAGTGATATACTTTTACAGTTTCTTACAGAAGCATCTAGTTTAAGTATATTGTGATGAATTTTTTGAATACTTCTTAGTTATTTAGTTGTTTACATATTAAATTATTTTTCTGTTACAGCTATTATTTCTACAAATAGTATAATTATAAGTTTCTTATTTTCTCTTTGAATTGGTCTTATATTTGGTATATTACCAGCTTATAAAGCAGCAAAACTTAGACCAATTGATGCACTTAGATTTGAATAGTTCTTACTATTTTCTTAATTTCTACTTAATACTTTCTTAATCTACTTAAGTATAATATAGGAGTAATAATAAATTATTACATTTGTTTTTTTAAAAAAACATTGAATTATAATTTTAAAATGATATTGATTCTAAAAAATAATATATATAAAAATCAATTCTTCTATTTAAAATTATATTTATATTTTATAACTTATTTTATAATTACACACATATGAAAAATAATGTAAAAATATTAGCTGGAGCATTAATTACAGCTATTGCTGCAACATCAATTTGAGTTTCATTCGCTGATGAAACAACTACTTCTACTTGAACAACAAGTAAAAAATTTGAAAGACAAGAATTGACAACAGAACAAAAAGCACAAATGGAAGCAATGAGAACAATTTTAGATAAAAAAAGAAATTGAGAAACTCTAACTGCTGAAGAAGAGTCACAACTTGCAGAATTTGAAGCAAATAAACCAGAAATGTGAAGATGAGAATGAAAAATGGGGAAATGACAATGAAAAGGTAGATGAGATAGAGGAGGATTTATAAATAACTTAACAGAGGAAGAAAAAACTGCATTAGATTCAATGACTGATGATGAAAAAAAAGCATTTTTTGAAACTAAAAAAGCTGAAAATGATGCAAAAAGAACATCTCATGAAAATGTAATTGATAAATTATTATCTTGAGAAAAATTAACTGCTGAAGAAGAAGTTGTTAGAGCTGAAATAATTAAAGAAAGATCTGAAAGAAAAACGGAAATGGAAGCTAGAAAATTAAACGAAACTCAAGTTTCACAATAGTTTTTATCTAAATAAAAATATTCACCTTGTTTAAATTTTT
>CALMDL010000327.1 GCA_937864995.1 uncultured Candidatus Altimarinota bacterium
AATAGCGAATTAAACGAAACAAATTCTAGATTAAATTATAAAGTTTTTCTAAATTTTCTTTGAGAATATGATGAAAAAATAGTTCTATCATTGAAAGAAAAATCAAAAGAAACTTCTATAAGAGTTAGAACTATAAACGATAGACAAGATAATATTTGAGAAATAACAGATAGATTTTATTTTTTTATAAATGGATTTAATTTAGTTATTTTTATACTTACATTTTTTATAGTTATTTTATCACTTGAGAGTTTTTTCAAAAAAAATAAATCAAATTTTGGATTATTAAATATATTTTGAATGACTAAAAGACGCATTTTTGTTTATAGTTTTTTCTCTATATTTTTAGTTTTTTTGTTTGGATTTATTATTTCACTTATTTTAAATTATTTAGTTTTAAATTTACTTCAAAATAATTATAGTTTCTTTTATTTCTTTGAAGAATCAATTATAAAATGATTTTTTATAATGATTGTTTTACTTATAGTTTGAGTTTTTTCACCAATCTACAAGATATTTAGAAGTAATATAAATAACCTATTAAAAGACTCAAATGATTTTTCAAATTTTGCTCCCAGAGATTATTTTACCTATCTTTTTTTGATATTTATTTCTTTTTTCCTTATAAATATAATTTCATGAATTGATATGTTTTATAGTTTTGTTTTTACTATTTCTTCTTTATTTATAGTTATTTTATTTTATGTATTAGTTAAATATTTACTTCTATTTTCTTTTAAAATATTTGCTAAAAAAATAAAAAATTTCTATATTTTTGATTCTATTCGCTCTACTATTAAACCTTGAAATGTTTCATTTCTAATTATTTTTTCTAGTATTATTTCTTTTCTTAGTATTTTTATATTTTTTGTTTTTTCAGGAAGTTTTCTTTCTTATTTACAAAATATAACAAAGGAAAGTAATGATATGTTTGTTATAAATGCTCAAAGTTCTGACATAGAAAAAGTATGAAAGTATTTTGATGAGGATGAAATTTTTGAAATAGTTAGTTTGAGAATAAATAAGATAAATTGAAAAACTTTAAATGAACATTTAGATACTCCAAATGTAAGTCGTGAGTTTTCCCGTGAATTTTATTCTACTACAAATTCTTTGGATAATAAGGTTATTAAATGAGAAAAATTGAAAATTTGAACAGTTTCGGTTGATATTGAATTTGCTTCTAGACTATGATTACAACTTTGAGATAAGATAAATTTCTCTGTTGCATGACTTGAAAAAGAACTTACAATAATAAATTTTAGAGAAGCAGTTAGGTCATGAACAAATCCATTTTTCTTTTTTATGTTAGACAAAAGTGATTTTGAAAAATATCCAAAAACCTATATTTTATCTTATAAACAATCTGAAAAACCAAAAGACCTAGAACTAACTCTATCAAAAGAAACTTCTTGAAATCTAACTTTTATAAATACAAAAGATATAATTGATATAGTTTTATGAGTTGCAGAAAAAATACTAAGAGTAGTTTATTTTTCACTTTTTTATATATTTATATTTTCTTTTTTAAGTTTTCTTGTATCTATTTTGTTTCTAAAAAGTTTCAAAGATTACAAGATAAAGATACTTCATATTCTTGGCTGAATAAAGAAAAAATTATTTTTATGAGTTAAATTTGAGTACTTCTATCTTATACTTATTTGATTGTTATTTAGTTTATTTTTTGGTAGTTTGATACTTTTTGTAATGTTTTCATTTATAGATTATTTCGCTATTTCATATTTTTATTATTTCTCATCTATTTTATTTCTTTTAATTATATTTTTGTTTATAAATATTTTTATATATTTTTATTCAAATTAAAACTCTAAAGCCTTTGGCTTTAGAGTTTTTTATATCTTTTTAAGTATTTCTTTGAATTGAATAAATGTATTTTCAAGTCATAAAATCTCTTCTTTTGTAAAAAATTTATATTCTTCTATTTCATCATCTTGGATTTTTATTTCTCCAGATTTAATTTCACTCAAAAATATATATTCTAGCTTCTTAATTCTTTTTCATTTTTCATTTTGAAAATCTAGTTTATATGTACAAATAGGTGCAGGTCTTTCTTTGATACTTTCTAAATCTAAACCTATTTTTTTTCAAATTATTTTTATTTCTAAATTTAATTCTTCTTTTATTTCTCTTTTAATAGCATTATATATATCTTCTCACTGCTCTACATGACCACCTGGAAGAGTCCAATAGTCTTTTTTATTATGTCTAACTAATACAAATTTTCATTCGCTATTTTTTAAAAATGTTCTAGTTACTTGTCTCATTTTTCGTTTTTTTTAATTTATAAATCTTTAACCATATATTCTCATTCAAGATGGTATCATCTTTTTTCATAATATTCTCTAACTCAAACTCCAGCAATTACTGCCATTTTTTTGTATCAAGCATCTATGGCTATTTCTTCAGATTTTTCAATAAGTCTTCTTCATAAACCTATGTGTTGACCAAAAGTACTTCAAGCTTCTCAAATACTTAACTGATCTCCAAAAGTATGGATTTCTCTAATTAAAGCAGCTCATTTTAATTCTGGTAATACTTCGATTACTTCTTTATTTTCACTTGGTAATCTAAGTCTTAAAAGTGAAAAAATAGTTCTATCTTCTTGGTCTTCAAAAGTTAAAAAATGTTCTATTCAATCTGATGCCATATATTTAAAATCATTTAAAATGGCTTTTTTAGGATCATTTTTACCAAATTTTATTTCTCTATGTCTTATATCAACTAGTTTTACTCACTCAGCTTTTAATTTATCTTCTACTATTTGCCTCAAGTTTGCAAGATGACTTCATTCTAGTATCTCACTAGCTGGTATATCTCTATATGTTCTATTAAGTCTCACATATTCTGGAATCATAGATTCTAGTTTTGCAGTCAGATTTATAAGAGTTTCATCATCATAAGCTTTAAATCATCAATTTCTCCAAATTTCAGTTAATTCTGATTTATCAGTAACCATCATAGGATATATTTTTAATTCATCAGGTCTAAATTCTTGCTCATCAAAAACTTTTGCCAACGCTTCTACATCTTTTTCTGGATTTGATCAAAGCAGATTTGGCATCATATGCGCAACTACTTTAAATCAAGCATCTTTAAGCATCTTAGTTGCAGCAATTGACTCTGCATTTCCATGTCATCTTTTATTTAGTTCATTTATATCATCAAAAGTTGTTTGATAACCTATTTCCACTCTTGTTACTCAATAATCTCTAAGTCTTTTAATTTCTTCTTTATTTATCCAATCTGGACGAGTTTCAATAGCTATTCATATAATTCTACATCTAGCAGATTCATTTAATTTTTTTGCTTCTTCTAAATTAGAACTTATTTTTGCTTTGTATGTCTCTTTTATCTTGAAACTAGCAAATTTATCTCAACTTAATTCTGTTTTTTCTATGTATTCTTTCATATCATCATATGTATTAAAAGCATCATAGATACCTTTAATAAAATCTTGTTGATATTGTAATGGGTAAACTGACCAAGTTCAACCTATGATTCTTATATCATTTTTATCTATCTTGTGTCATGTTATTTCAAGAGCTCTAAGTCTATTATGTATTTGCATAATAGGGTCAAATTTGTTTAATTCTGCTCTTTGAACAGCTGGTTCATTTGGGATATAACTTTTTGGTAATCATTCAAATGTTGGACAATAAACACACTTTCCAGGACATCACCAAAATTTTGTAAGTAGGGAAATAACAGTAACACCAGATTGGCTTCTAACTCATCTTTTTCTTATAAGTTTTTGAAAAAAAAGATTTTCTTCAATTTCTCAAGAATGAGTTAATTCATTGTATCTTTCTATTATTTCTATACTTGAAATTGGTTTTGCTAGTTTATATTTAGAATAAACTTTGTTTTTTAATTTATGAAAATCATCTTTACTATATTCTCATAATTTCATCTCTACTTCTGCAATACCAAGCTTTATTATTTCATCAATTATTTCTATATTGCTCATAATTATTTTTATATTTAAGGGTTTAATTTAGATTATATAAAATAATAAAAAATATCAAAATTTATAA
>CALMDL010000328.1 GCA_937864995.1 uncultured Candidatus Altimarinota bacterium
TGATTGATTCTATTTGAATTGATTATAAATCTGATATTGCAATAGCAAGAGGCTTAAAAGAAAATAATAATAAAAATATTAAAATAGATGAAATTTATGAAATAAAATTTTCATATTCATCACTAAAGATTCCATTAGAAAAAGATATAAATAAGTTTAAAGAAATAGCCAAACAAGATAAAGATATAAAATTAAACTTTTTTATGATTTATGAGTCAAAAAGTAAAATTGAAAATATTAAGAAAAATATTTGTAAAATTCTATCAGAAAAGAAAATTAAAAATAAATATAATATTTATTTTTTAATAGTTAAATTAGATAAGGATTGAGATATAGAAAATAATAATTTATTTTGGTATCAAGGTAATGAATTAAAAGAAATTTAGATTAAAAACATTAAAACACCTAAAAGGTGTTTTAATTATCTTAAAAATTTAAATGTAGGATTTTTATAAAATATACTAGTATTTTTATAAAAAAGTATTAAAATATTATAAAAAATTGTAGAAAAGTTATAAAAAATGTAGAATTTTTATAAAAAAGTATTTAATTTTTATAAAAAGATATAGCTATTTTTTATAAAATTAACCTAAAATAGCTGATATTAAGTAAAAACTACTATTTTATATATAGAAATAATTGAAAAAATAATATTTATTAAAAAAAATTAATATGACTTCTAAATATGATGATTCACTTAGAGATTATAGGGGTTGATTACCAGTTTATAAAATAAATGAATTAACAAGAGATTTATATAAAAAAATCCCTTTTATTAATAACTCTTGATGATGATGACTTGAAGAAGATTTAAAAGATTTTCATTTAGATAAGATTCAAGAAATTAATATAAGCAATATTTATAAATATAAATGATGAATGAAATATCGTTTTTTTTACTGAATATATGATTATAAAAATAATAAAGGCTGGATTATGTTTCACTGATTAAAAAAGGAAGGATTTTTTATAGAAATATGATTAAAAGAAGATTGATTTTATGATTGTAAATTTCCAGATAGAAATTTTGTTTGTACTGATTTTTCAAGAAGATTACTTCGGGAAGATATAAAAGAAAAAAATATATTTGATAATGATGTAGATAATTTTTTATATGATTTAGATACTTTATATCATTATTTATTATGATTTTGAGCTAGATGACCTTTTATTAAACATATA
>CALMDL010000329.1 GCA_937864995.1 uncultured Candidatus Altimarinota bacterium
AAACTGAAATTAAAAATATAATTAAAGAGAATAAAAAAATAAAAGATTTTAGAGAGGCTTATAAAAATTCACCACCATATAAAAGTGAGAATAGATATAGTGATTTATCAAAAGAAGAAAAAGAAAAATATGAAGATTTTGATTCTTGATTTGTAGTAGATTAAAAAAGAAGAAAACTTATAAGTTTTCTTCTTTTTTTTCTATTTCATTTAAACTAGGTCTTTTGTTTAAATCTTCGCTAAACTCTTTTCTTATTTCCTCTAATATTTCTCTAGTATTATCTACACTTTCAGTTGTTACAAGTCTTTTTCTGTATTTTTTAACTCAAGGGAAATTTTTTAAATATTGAACTAAGTGTTTCCTTATTTCCAAACTTCATTTTTTTTCTCATTTTGTTTCTACTAGTTTTTCAGCATGAAACTCCATAGCTTCTAGTATTTCAGATAGAGTTGGATGATAAACTCCATCTATAAAATTTTCTCTTTTAACTCATGTTTTTTCTATAAAGTCATCATCATTTATTTGAGGCTCTCAGATAAAACACCAAGGATTTCAAAAGCTAGCTCTTCCAAGCATTATACCATCAAGTTCTTTAACTTTTTTCATTCAATCTGTATAGTTTACTATATCTCAGTTACATATAACAGGTATTGATACATGTTTTTTAAGTTCATAAATGTTTGTAAAATCTGCATATCCAGTATATGCCTGTTTTGCAGTTCTTCCATGAATAGTTACTAAACTAGCTCAAGCATTTTCAAGTCATTTTATGAAATTTATCAGATTTTGGTTTCAATCAAAACTAAGTCTTGTTTTTACACTTATAGGCAGATGAGTTGCTTCATGCATATGTTTTACTATTTCAAATGCTGTTTGTTCATTTATAAGTAAACATGAACCATGTCAGCTTCTAACTACTTTTTTAGCTGGACATCACATATTTATATCAATTCAAGCTATATTGTACTTGCTTTCACTTATTATTTTTGCTGCATTTGCAAATATAACAGGATCTTTACCAAATATTTGAATAATAAGAGGATCTTCCATCTCAGTATGCGGCAATACACTATCTGCTAAAAATCTAGAATGAATTAATCAATCTGCACTATAAAATTCACTCACACAAAAAATATGAGGTGAAACTCTTTTCATTGCTTGTCTATATGCACTATCTCAGTATCAGTCCATAGGAGCTAAAAATACCAATTTTTTATTTTTTTCTAATTGTTTTTTCCAAAAATCTTTCATTTTATATTTTAATTTATTATTGTTTTGCAGATTTTATTTAAAAATACTAAAAAAGCAAAAAATATATTTTTGGACTTTTTAATTAAAAGTCAAGCATTTATTTTTGTCATAATTATATTTTATGTGATATAATTTTTTTAGTTTATTAATTTAACTTTTCGATATGGATTTAAATATGGTTTTAAAAGAAAAGAAGGAGAAAAATATTTTACTTAAAAAGAAATTGTTATTGTCTTCAAAAAACAAAGCAATCTGATTAATTAAAATAAATAGT
Source organism: uncultured Candidatus Altimarinota bacterium (assembly GCA_937864995.1). Taxonomy (GTDB): domain Bacteria; phylum Patescibacteriota; class Gracilibacteria; order BD1-5; family UBA6164; genus JABWCI01. The sequence goes on from CALMDL010000329.1 coordinate 1,526, forward strand.
AAAACTCTTATAAAAGAGTTGAGAGATGCTTTACTTGTTTTACCTTGTGATTTTGTTATTGAGGTAGAATGAGCAAATAACGAAAAGTTAGGAGACAATGTAATTGCTGTTTCAAAAGTGGAAAATTTAATGCTTATATGATTTGATTTTGTTGTTTGTGATGATAATATTGATAGTTTAAAAAGTTATTTTGAACTTTGAATTACACCAATTATTTCTACTAAAAACCATTTAAGTTCACTTTTAAAAGAATTTAATCCAGTTAAAAATGAAGGAAATTCATACTTGTTTGATTCTTTGGAAAAATGGAATATTTTTTATGCAATTATTAGATATTTAGAAAATTATAAATTTCCATTTGATAATAAAAATCTAGTTAAAAATGTAGTAAATATATAAAAAATCTTGTAAAATTTTACAAGATTTTTTATATATTTCAATGTGTTATTTGTATTTTTTTAATTGTTTCCAATCTTGTTTTAATAGTTTTTATATTAGTTCTTTTCCTAAAATCATAAATACTTATTTTAAATCAATCAACTTCTCTTAAAGTTCATACTCTTCTGTATTCAGGAAACTCTATAACTCATAAATCATCTTTTTTTGTTACTTCATACATTTGTAAATCAGATAAATTTAAATTATTTTTTGTTTTAATATCAAATCATATACTTTCATTTAATATTAATTTGTTTAATTCCTCCTGATATATACTAACAGGTAATGTTCAAGTATAAAATGATTTTGGAATTATATTAAAATACATTTTTCACCCTTTTTTTAATAATATTTCACAAATAAATTTTATTATTTTAAATCTATCTCATAAATATTGACTAACTTGATTCATAAAAATAATAGATTGACTATTAATTCATATTTTTTCAGCTATTTCTATTAAAAAATCATCATCCTCTAAATCTCAATTTAAAAAATTTATTCAAAAATCATTTATATTTTCAATATCTATTTTATTTAGTTTTATTTTTCATTCATGAATTCATTTTTCAGTTAATTTTGTTTTTAAATCTTTTATTGCACTAGAATTATTTCATCATATATCAAGAATTGATAT
>CALMDL010000330.1 GCA_937864995.1 uncultured Candidatus Altimarinota bacterium
CTTTATCTATTCAAAAAGAAGAGGCTTTTAATAAAATCCATGGAGCAAAATCAACTCATACTTTTTTACATAATTCTTCTAAATTTCATTCTAAAGTATTTTTATCAATATTAGTTAATGATTCATAAGTTATATCTATTTTTGGATGAAGTAAAAATTCTTTAAAAAATATTGTATTTATTTCATCTAAATATATTCAATTACTTTTTTCTAAAACTTTGTTTAATAATTCAAAGTCTTGAATTTTTATTATATATTCAGGATTATTTACATAAAAAACTATATTATCTTCTTGATACATTATTTCATCTCTTCTACATGATGCTCAAATTGGATTATATTCATTACTTTCATTTCATTTTAATAATTTTAACTGTTGTATTAGTACATTTAAAAATTCTTTTTTTCATTCTATTTCTTGTAGACGGTGTTTTAATTTTAATTCAGCTTCACTTAGAGATGAGTCATCACTATCAAGTTTTGAAAAGTCAAAATTACTTAGAGAATCTATACTATTTAATAATTCTTCTAAGTCTTTTAATTCAAGAGTTTGTATTTCATTTTGATTTAATAATCATTCTATATTATTTTCACTCATTTTGGTTTTTTATTAATTTAAAAGTAATTCTATTTCTATTAATTCAAATTCTTCTTCTTGTTTCTCTATTTCTATTTTTTTATTTATTTCTTTTTTTATCTTATATTGTTTAATCTCTTGTATTATTGATAAGTATTCCTTATATTTATTATCTATGAATTTATAAAGTATTTCTATTTCTCAGTTCTCTAAAAAATCTAGTAATTCTCTTAGTTCTCAATTTGAAAAAAAATTAATATTTTTTTTGAGAACAAATTCTAGATTTTTATTGTTCATATATCAGATTATTTTAAATATTTTTTCTTCTAAAATATTTCTGTTTTCTATCATATATTATTTTAAAGAGTTAGTAAAATCATTAATAGCAAAAAAAGGTCTTCAAGAAATAAATTTTTTAAAGAAAATCTCAGATATTTTAGAGTTACCTCTAGATATTAATTCATCTTTAAATCAGTTTCAAATAATTTGTCTTTCATTTTTTTGAGAGAAAATATTTTTAAATTCTCATATTGATTTATTAATATCTATACTAGATTCTCAAACAGATTTTAAAATGGAGTTTAAAAATATTTTAACTTTATTTTGACTTAAATAGTTTCAATCAATATTAAATCAAATTCATACTATATTCGAAATAGCCTTAAATATTTCGTTTCTAATATTCCATAAATCACTAAGTCATATTTCATTTAGAATTTTATAGAAATCAACTATACTATTTAGAGCTTCAGGGTTAGATTTAACTATATTTTTTTCTTCAGTAGAAAGAGAAATAGTTTTGTTTCAAGTTGGTAGATTTATATTTGCTACTCAAGAGTTTGTATCGTAAGAATAAGAATTTGTTTCTATTTTATTATTAGAAGATTCATTATTTATTGAATTACTAGCTTGATTTAATACTATATTATTTTCTTTTGCATAGTCAGTGAAACTTAATTCAGTTCAACTCTTTACATATTCAAAGTATGTTTTAGTATTATTTTCAACTAAATTATAATAATCTCTTCTATTTTCTATTAATAAAATATCTTTTAATTTTTCTTTATCAGGGTAGTCTTTGAATCTTTCTTCAATAAATATATTAATTAATTCATTTATTTTTGTATCTTTTTCTATTCAATTTAATCATTCTAATTCTTTTCTATTTTCTTCTATAAATTTTTTATAATCATTTATTAATAGCTCTTTATTAAATTTTCTTTCTCAATTTTCTTCTGTAGTATATCATCTTATCATTTGACTTCTTGTGTCTAAATTTGCACTTATTTCTTCTTGTTGCTTAATTTCATAATTTTTTAATTCTGAAATTATTATTTTAAGAATATCTTCAGATAAATTATTTTGAATTAAATAATTTGTAATTTCTGCTAATAATAAAGAACTACTTACTTTATTAGTTTTTTTAATAATATCTGATATATTCTTAATATGTTGAGGATCTAATTTGTTTTCTCTTTGTTCACTTAATTTTTTTTCAATATTTTTACTTAAATTTATTATTTCTTTA
>CALMDL010000331.1 GCA_937864995.1 uncultured Candidatus Altimarinota bacterium
CATCAATTAATGCTGACATTGTAGTTGATTTACCAGATCAAACAGAACCAGTAACCAGAATTAAACCATTTTTTCTTTTAATTAATTCAAGTATTTTATCCGGTAATCATAACTCTCTAAAACTTGGCAATTTTGTTTTAATTGGTCTAAAAACAGCTCATATTCAACCTTTTGAAAAAAATACATTTACTCTAAATCTAGAATATCCTTTTAAATCAATTGGAAAATCTAGCTCTAAATTATCTTTTAATAATTGTTTTTGTTTTTCATTCATTATAGAAGATAATTCTTGTGCTAAATCAGTAGCTGAAAAACTATCATAATTATCTAAGTATACAACTTCACCATAAATCTTAAGTACAGGCTTAGCTCAAGATGATAATATAATATCTGATGCATCTTTTTCTAAAGCTTCTTTTAATATTTCTACTATAGCCATATATGTTTTTTATAAATAATATTGTAAATATAATATCATAAATATAATAATATACAAAATATAACTAAATAAAATATGAATAAAAAAGCATTTTCATTAATTGAAGTAGTTGTTGCGACATGAATTTTATCTATAGCTGTTTTCTGAGTCTATAAAATGATTTGAGAAAACAATAAAATAATAAATAATTCTAAAAATTTTTTAAATAAAACTTCTCTATTCCCTGTTTTAGAAACTTGTATAGAGCAAAGTTGAGTTACTAGTTGAGTAATATATATAGATTTATGAAGTGATTTAAAGTCATGTGATACAAATAGTAGTGAAATAATAAATAAAATTGATAATATAGAATATATTTTAAAAGCTGAAATGAAAAATGATCTAAGTAAAACTAGAATTTGGGAGACTAGTATTTTTTCAAATTTTTCTTGAACTAGTAGCTGAATTTATATGCAAAAAAAATAGGCGAAGACTGCATTTCTTCCCTACTTTTATATAATTTCAACCAATTCTTTTTGTTCTGAAGATGTCATATATCAAACATACTTCATAAAACTAAGTTTTTCTGAATCGGTCATTACTTCTGATGATGCTATCCTATCTAAAACCGCATCATCTACTTTTATTTCTTGTTTTCACATATTTTTTTATATTATAGAATATAATACTAGTTATTAGGAGTTA
>CALMDL010000332.1 GCA_937864995.1 uncultured Candidatus Altimarinota bacterium
AGAGAAAGGGAAGCTTTTTCAAAGTATTTAAAAGATGTAGTTTTTGCTGATGATAAAGTAGAAATTCATGAATTAACTAAATGAAAATTAAAAGATTTTATTACAAAAGAATGGTGAAAAGAAGTAGAAAAATCACTTTTATGGAAATGATGAGTTGATACTCTACAAGAAAAACTTTGAATGGAAAGTGATTGAGAATTTTGACCATCTACTTTGAAAAAATTGTTGGAGTTTCAAGCAAAAAAATGATTAGATAAAGATGGTTTAGTTTGAAAAAATACAATTTCAGCTATAAATTGAAATCTTAGTTGATGAAAAATTACTCAAGTAGAGGAGTCAAAAGATTCAAAAACACCTAAAAAATCAGAAAAAAAAGAAAAAATATCAAGTGATGTACTTTCTGTATTTAATAAAACTGAAAAATGAAGAATATTTTTAGAATATGTAAAAAAATATAGTGAGATAAATATAGAAAAACTAGCATCTATGGTATTGAAAACATCAAAAGCTTTTGATATTCCTCAAAATAGAATAGTTTCAGTTATAGTTTGAGAAGCTGATATAGCAAATAAATCAAATCCATTCAAAGCAAATATTGCTGAAAAATGAAGATGAGCAAAATGAGTATGACAATTTTTACCAGAAACATTTAAAGATTTATATAGTAAAGTTTTATGGGAAAAAGTTGGTAAAAATAATATAGCAGTTGAGTGAAATATTTTACAATATTTTGAAGCAAAATGAGAGAAAAAATATGCTGAAAATTTAAAAAATATATGAATAAATAATCAAAATGATAGATATGATCCAGAAAAATCAATTATGGCAATTTGAGCATATTTAAGATATATAATGATGATTTGAAAATGAGTTAATTGAGATGTTTCAATGGCAGTTGCTAGATTTAATTTATGACCAAATGGTAAAATAACTAACCATTTAGAAAATAATCCAGCAGTAGCAGAAGTATATAAAAAGAAATATTGAAAAGATAAACCAACAGAAAAAAAAGTAGCTTTAGCTGCAAAAGCATATTATTGACAATTTGCTTAAAAAAACCTCAAAAAATAGAGGTTTTTTTGTTTTATATTTTTTATTATGATAAAATATAATAAATATAATTTAATAAAAAAATATGGTAGAAAATCAATCTCAAAAACCACAAAATGAAGCTGATAGTAGAATCAATTCTGATTATTCAAAACAAGATTGGTATACTAAATTATCACCAGAACAACAAAAAATTATTGATACAAAATTTGAACAACAAAAAGATTTAGAAAAAAAAGTTTCTGATAAAAAATCTGAAATAAGATTCAAATGAATAAGTGCTAGAATTATGAATGCATGAATAGAAAAAAATAGACCATTAATACAAGATAAAGAAGATGTTGCTGAAATAAAATCATTTGAAGAAAGAGTGGATATGATTAATAGAGATATTGATAGATTATCAAGAGAGTTATATCAAATAAATTTAGAAGCAAATAGTGCTGAACTTACAAGTTCATTTGATAAATCTAATGAATATTTTAAAAATTGATTATTAAAAGCAGGAGAATCAAATCCTGATATTTTAAAAATAGTTCAAAATAAAGATTTATCAAATATATCATCATGAGAAATATATACTCTTAAACAAAATTGATATGATTTATCAAAATTATTTTTAATTTGAGCATGAGAAGTTTCAAAAGATAATATGAATGTCTGAGATAGTTTTAAAGTAAATTTTTGATGAAATCAAAGTTTAAATAAAACTATATGAGCATGAGATTTACTTCCAATCGATAAAATTGATAAGGTAAAAATAAATTGAGTAGAATGAGAAAGAAAATTAGAACCAAGACCATGATATTATTCAGCAGAATGAAGATATTTATCTGTTTTTGATAATTATACTATTGAAATTGTTTCTAAAAAAGATTTTACACCAGAAGAACAACAAAAATCATTAGATGCATTTAAAAATAGATATGAAGAAATAAGAAAACCAGAAGTATTATCAAATTTAAGAGAACAATTAAAAACTGCTTGAAATGCTAGTGAGATTTCTTTAACTTGATTTTCAAAATCAGATTTAGAAATTGTAGGTTCATATTTAGCTAAATATTTACCAAAAGAAATTGCTGCAAATATAGAATTTGATGCTGAAAAATGAGTTATTAAAACAAAAAATGGAGAAGGAATAAATGAAGTTATAAATAAATTTGTACCTCTTGAAAATTTATGAAAATGATTTGAAAAGTATAAAGATATAGTTTTGGAAGTTTCTGCTAAATATGGAATTAGACCAGAAAAATTGATAACACTAATAAACCATGAAAATGGTAGATGGGATCCTATGGCTTGAGCTCCAGGAAGTAGTGCATATTGATTATGACAAATGATTGATTCTACTTGGGCAAAGTATGGAAAATGATTGGATAGAAATGATCCAAAAGACCAATTAGATGCAACTTGTAGATATCTTGTAGATATTATGAGTAGAAAAAATTGTCCTATAGAATTAGCAATGGCATATTATAATACTTGAGAATGAATTATGAATATATCATCATCAAAAGCTCAAGAATATGCTAGTAAAAATCCAGCAATTGCAAAAAATATACCACCATGAGAATCAATATCTCCAAAAAATTATTTCACTGCAGCAGTTGCTTACTATAATGATACAGATTATAGAACAGCTTCTACTCTTGTATAAAAAAACCTCAAAAAAACTAGAGGTTTTTTTGTTTTATTATTTTAATTATGATAAAATATAATAAATATAATTTAATATAAAAATATGGGTGAAATTCAAAAACAATTTGGAGAACAAGCTCCAAAAATAGAAACTCAAAATAAAGTTGATACTTCAAACTTAACACCAGAACAATTAAGAGTTTATGAAAAAATTGAATCTCTTAAAAAAACTTTAGAGTGATTAAAGTATCAAGAAGCATTTAGTAAAAAATCAGCACAAATTTTGTGAACTAAAATGAAAAATGATTCAAGTATAAAAACTGATCCAGAAGCTAAACCAACAATTGATTTATATAATAGATATGTTGCTAGATTTAATGAAGCAGTAAAAAAATGAGGTGATATAAAAGCAGAATTAGCATCTCTTGAATCTGATGTAACAAAATCAACTGATAAAGCAGAGTTTGAATCATGAGTTGATGAAAAGTGAGAAAAACTTAAATTTGATAATGAAAAATTAAAAATTATATCAAGTAAAGAATTTTTAAGTGCAAGTGAAGATGAAAGATTACAATATGTTACAAAAGATAATGTTGATAGTAATAGTGTATCTTCTGGTTCTGTTAAAGATGTAACATTTAGTTTTGATCAAGATGGTGATGGTCAAATTAACAAAGAACTATATATGCTTACAACAGCATGACAAGTTCTACCAAAAGAAGTTAGAGAAGTTACAAAAGATGGTCAAACTTATTCTAGAATTTGATTAAAATGAGAATTTTATTCAGGTGATAAAAGACTTACAATTCATGATAAAACAAAT
>CALMDL010000333.1 GCA_937864995.1 uncultured Candidatus Altimarinota bacterium
GTAAAATTATTTTTTGCTTTTTTATTTTCTTACTTATCAACTGGATCATAGCCTCATTTATTCCATGGCATACATCTAAGAATTCTTCAAGTTCATTTTATAGTTCATAAAATTGCCCCTTTTTTTTCTACTGCTTCTATCATATACTGACTACAAGTTGGTATATGTTTGCAATAGGGGATATTGTTATTTGCTTTTGCCCAAAAAGAGTGATCAGGGGAAATGTATTTTTGATAATTTTTTACAGCTTTTATAATTATTTTTTGTCCTTTGTTCATATTTTTAAATTAAAAAAAGTTCTATTATTATAATAGAACTTTTTTATTATTTTACAAATTTTACTATTCAAGCAAAAACTTGTGGATTTGAAACAGCTAAGTTTGATAAAACTTTTCTATTTAATTTAACATTTTTTAAATATAAAGCGTTAATAAGTTTAGAATAACTTAAACCACTTTCTCTAGAAGCAATGTTAATTCTTACATTCCATAGTCTTCTGAAATCTCTTTTCTTTCTTCTTCTACCAATGTAAGCATTAGTACCAGCTTTCATCCAAGCATTTCTAGCATTAACAAAAGATCTAGATCTTAACATTCTATATCATTTATTTGCTTTTAAGATTTTACTATGTCTTTTTTTAGTCATCAGACCTCTTTTAACTCTAACCATCTTAATTTATTAATTATTAATTTAATATTTTAACTCATATTATATATGAGGCATTTGTTGTCTAATTTTTTTAGCTTCAGTTCCTGAAACGATTAGACCATATTTATTTCTACCTTTAGCTTTTTTAGTTTTATCAGATAGTAAATGTCTTTTACAAGCTTTTCCAAGTTTAAATTTACCGCTTCCAGTAACTTTAAGTCTTTTTTTAACTCAGCTTCTAGTTTTTAAAGTCATATTTCTATTATTAGAATTATAAAAATTATTTTATAGGTTTTAACATAGCTAAGAATGTATTACCAGTTTTTTTAACAGGTCAATCAAGTTTATAGAATTCTGCTAAGCTATTTACGAAAACATTCATTTTCTCACTAGCTATATTTTCATATTGATTTTCTCTTCATTTTAACATTAATGTAACTTTTAGAGGATGTCATCATTTAGCAAAACCTTCAGCTTGGTTTTTTCTTACTTCTAAGTCATGTTCTCAAATTTTGAAAGTTATCCTTATATTTTTTAAGTCAGGAGCTTTTCATTTTTGTTTACTTTTTTGTTCTTGTTTTTTTTGTCTATATAAGAATTTACCGTAATCAAGAATTTTTATTATACTCAAATCTCATTTACTTCACATTTCCATTAAATCTAATTCTAATGATTTAGCTTTTTCTCTAGCTTCATCCATAGACATTTCTCATAGGTTTTCTCATTCATCATTAATTAGTTGAATCTTAGTTGCCCTGATTTCATCATTTAATAGTCTTCTTTTCTCTTTCAAGATTGGTATATATTAGAAATTAAGATATAGATTTTAACATTTTAACAAATTTTGCTTTTTTTCTTGAACCATTGTTTGCGTGAACTATATTTTTTTTCACTAACTTATCAATGATTGATTGTAAACCAGATTTTGTGTTTTTACCATCTTTATCTTTTTGGTTTGTGTAGATAGCTTTTGCTGCTTCTACATCTTTATTTTTTATAGCTTTTTCAAAAGCTACTCTAGCTTCTCTATAAAGTGATCTATAATGATCATTTCTAGATTTTCTTTTTTGATTTTGTCTTAATTGTTTTTTTGCAGACGCTAATATTGGCATAAAAAAAAATTTATTTAAATATAAAACTGTTATTATTTGTTTTGACTAAATAACCATATTTGAGGATTGGGTTATGTAATCGGTCTCTTTTGTGCGGCAATTATATAAGAAACTATAAAAAAGTCAAAAGATTTTTTTATAAAAAAACTAGGGAATTAGCCCTAGGATTTTTATCTAAGTTCTCATCAAACTTTAGCTACATTTTTTATTATTTCATTTATCAAATTTGCTTTATCTTTATCATCAAGAGTTTTTTCAAGAGATTGTATATAAATAGTGAATAATAAACTTCTTTTTCAAGGTAATTTTTCTTCATTTTCATATATATCCATAAGTTCAACTTTGTTTATTATTTTATCATTTGATTTTTCAATAGCTTGTTTTATTTTTGAGGCTTTATTTGATTTATCAATTACAAAATTTAAATCAAAATTATTTTCTTGAAAAGAAGAAATATCTTTTGCTTTAATTGTTTGATATACGGCTTCTTTTATAGCCTCTACATCAATTTCAAAAAATCAAACTCTAGAATTTATTTCAAAATTACTTGTTACTTTTGGATGAATTTCTCAAATAATTCATATATTTTGTCATCTTACTTTTATACTTGCAGTTCTTCATTTATGAGCATAATTTGGAAGATTTTCTGTTTCTTCATATGAAAATGAAGAAATTCAAATATATTTGAAAAAGTTTGAAATAGTATTTTGTAATTCATAATAAGGAATTTCATTATTTGAAACTTGAACTCATGATAAGTTATATTTTTCAATTATAGTATTTCATTTTAAGTTAAATACTTTTTCTATCTCAAATAATTTTAATTCATTATATTCAATAATATTTTTTTCAAGTGATAGCATTAAATTAGGGATTAAACTTCATCTAAGATGAGTTAATTCTTCACTTAATGCATTTTTCATTGGTATTAAATTTTCTATATTACTTAAACATTTTTTCATTAAATTTTCATTTACAAATGAGTAAGTATACATGTCATAAAATCCAATATTTGAAAAGAAATTTCTTGAATCAAGTTTTATTTTGTAGATATTATTTTGAATAACAGCTCACATATTTATTTCAGGAATACTAGATTTTATATTATTATATCCTGTAATTCTAGCTATTTCTTCAGCAATATCTGCTTTAAAATTTAGATCTTTTCTCCAAAATGGGATAAGTAGTTTATTATCTATTTTTTCTAATCATAGATTTTCTAATATTTTTAATGCTTCTTTTTCACTATAGTTTGTACCTATAATTTTATTTATAAAATTTAAATCAAAATCTATAAATACTTCTTTTTGTTTATTTGGATAAATATCACTAAAAGAAACCAGTTTTACATCTTTTAAATTTTTTTGTAATTCGCTAACTATCAATGATAATCAAGCTTGTTGCGTACCATTAACAATATCTTTTTCAAATACATTTAAACTATCAGTTCTTACTCACAATCTTTTTCAAGTTTTTCTAATAGTTGCTTGATCAAAATTAGCAGATTCTATAATTATATTTTTTGTAGTATCAGAAACAGCCGAACTTTTTCATCAAATAACTCAACCCAAAGCTAGAACTTTTTTATTATCAGCAATTACTATATCTTCACTAGATAATTCGTATTCATTATCATTTAAAGCAATAAATTTTTCTCAAGTTTTTGCATATCTAATAGTTATATTTCATTCTATTTTATCTGCATCAAAACAATGAGTTGGTTGTCAGTAAAGATATAGAGAATAGTTTGACAGATCTATAAGTAATCATTTAGAAGCAATTGATGCACTAAATAATACTTGTTTTATATATTCTGGACTTTCTATATTTGAAACATTTTCAACTTTTAATCACATATATCTAGAAACAACATTAGTTATTTCATTTTTTATTTTTAAGTCTCATAAATTTGAAAAATCTAAATTTTTGTATTCAAAATCAAATTTCTCTCAAGAAATAGCATATATTTCTCTTATTATTCAAATATGAGAAAATAAATCAGGTCTATGATTTATAGCCTTGTTATCTATTTCTAAAATAGCATCATCTTTATTTAATACTTTATCTAAAGGAGTTCAAGTTTTAGCTTCTATAAAAGATAAATCAAGTATTTCTTTTTCGTCTTTTGCTGGAAATTCACTTTTTAATCCTATTTCTTCAGATGCACAAATCATACCATAACTATCAACTCATCTAATAGCTGTTTTTTTCATAGTTACAGTTTCAGTTCCATGCCAAGAAACTACAGCTCCAATTTTTGCAACTGCAACTGCTTGTCAAACTTCTAAATTTGAACCACCACAAACAATTTGAACATCTTCACTTTCTCAAACATCAACCATACAAACTCTTAGTGAATTTGCATCAGGATGATTATCTATTTTTTTGATTTTTCAGTAAACGATATTTAGAAAATCTTTACTTTGAGAATGTATGTCTTCAACTTCTGCTGTATGCATAACTAAATCTTTTCATATTTCTTCTGCATTTTTTATGTTTTTTATATATTTTTGTAAAACTTTGTAAGAGATTTTCATTTTTATTCTATTATAAACTTAATGTATGAAATATATGCAAAAATAGCTAAAAGGCAAGAGTTACTATATATTTTATTTTTTTATATAATATGATATAATAGTTTTGTATTAATTATAATCAAATGAATAAAGACTTTGTAACAAAAAATAGACAGATAGAAATACTTAAAAATACTATATTATCATCATGACTTATAGATGAAGATATTTTAAATGAAGCAAGTAAACTTTATTATGATAATCCTTATCATAATTTTTTGCATGTTTTAAGAGTTACGAGTTATGTTTTATTATTAAATAAAAATGATTTTTCACCTCTCGAGATTCGTTCTCTTATGATTGCATGATTGTTTCATGATGCTGGGCATACTTGAACTGCTATGGAATTGGATGAATTTATTTCTCTTGATTATTTTAGAAAAACTATGGATAAATATCCTGATTTTTTAATTGATGATAGTATTTGTAGGCATTGAATAATCTGAACTGTATTTAAAAATAGAGCAAAAAATAAAAATAAATATTCTAAAATAATGTCAGATTTAGATGTTTGAGATATATGAGCTTGAATTACAGAATTTATATATTATTGATCACTTTTTGCATTAGAACTATGAGTTTCACCAGAACATTATTATGTGGAAGTTGAAAAATGATATTTTAAATATTTGATGAGTATTGATAAATTTATTATGATTTCAAGTGAGGCAAGAGAAGTTTTACCAAATTCATTAAAAACTATAAAAGAATTTTATAATATACCACTTGATAAAAAATTGAGTATGTTTGAAACACTAAAAAAAGAAGATATAACTCTTGATGAATTTAGAGAAAAATATTTTAATTAAAAAAAATCGCATACGCGATTTTTTTATATACTATTTTTAATTACTTGTTCTATTTCAATAGCTAAAGCTGGATTTTCTTTTAAGAAATTTTTAGAATTTTCTCTACCTTGTCCAAGTTTAGTTTCTCAGTATGAGTAA
>CALMDL010000334.1 GCA_937864995.1 uncultured Candidatus Altimarinota bacterium
TTGATAAAATAATACTATAATATAAATTATTTAAATATACTTATTCTAAATTTAAAAAGCACTAAAAATTAATTTTTAGTGCTTTTTAAATATCAACTTGCCCCATTTTTATAAGTTTGTAAATAACACAATTTTGTTCTTTTAAATCTCAAATAAGTATATTTCTAGCTTTTTTTGTTTCTTCATAAGTTATCTTTCACTCGTGTCTTTTTTTTCAAAAAACTTCACTATCAATTAATATTTTTAATAATCTATAGAAATTTTCCTCTAAAAGTATGTCTTTTATGTACAAATGACTATCTAAAAAATCACTAAAACATCTTGTAAATTCTCATAAATTTCATCATTTTTTTATCAAACTAAGTGCATGAAAAAGTTTAGCAATTCACAATATATATCAACTATTTACAACTAAATTAAGGGTTTTTTCTAGTGGATCATTTCTTCTAAGAATAGTTTGTTCATGCTTTTTTGCAAATTTTCTAAATGGCTTAGTTATAGTACTTTCTATTATATAATCTATTGATTTATGATATGAACTTATTATTCATAATCAGTCTGCAAATTTATTTTGTCTTTGATTATAAAACAAAATTTCAGCTCAAATTATGTTTTCCATTACTGTTTTAGGAGTATTTAAAATCATAAGTTCTCAAAAAAAACTATGAACTCAAGTTGTGATTATTTCTTCTACATTTTCATGAAAAAAATCCTCAATATTTCATGATGATAAATTTGATATTTTTTCTTTTGAAATCAGATTTATTTGAGTTTTGACCTCCCTTTCCATCCAAGTTTGTGCTATGAGAAGTTTTTTCTTTAAATCTTTATTTTCTTCTTCTAAATTCACAAAGTAGAAATTATAAAATTAATTTAAAATAATTATAACATTAAAAATTTTTAAACACAAAAAAAGAGACATATAACAGTGGAAAGTTAAAGGAGGAAACTTTACACCGTTGCTATGACTCATATATATAATAATATAAAAAGCTTTTTTTT
>CALMDL010000335.1 GCA_937864995.1 uncultured Candidatus Altimarinota bacterium
CACCAATTTCAAAATCGATATTTCATTCAGCACCCATAACTCAAATTAAACTATAAGCTGAGTTTGTATATAATTCAGAAGCAAGATTTAAAGTTACTTTTTTGCTGTTTGAAGCATCTTTAGTTGCATTTAATACATCTATATCTCTCAAAACTTTTACATCTCCATATACTTTTGTATCTGAAAAAGTAACATCTGAAGAAGCAGCAACTTTTACGGTTTTATTATCTACAGCTTGTATATTTTCAATCGTAGATGCATAAGCACTAGATACGAATAAAGATGAAATAAAAATTGTAAATAAAATTTTAAATTGTTTCATAAATTTATTTTATTAATATAAATACCTAATTATTAAATCACATTTGAAAAAATTTGTCAAAAAAATTACACTTTTAAATATGATTCTAAAATCAAACTAGCAGATATAGCATCTTTTTGACCAGAAGTATCCTTTATTCACATAGTTTTTAATATACTATCAGCTTCAAAAGAAGTAAATCTTTCATCAATACTATCTATTTTTATATTTGGAAAAATCAATTTCAATTTTTCTATAAATTTTTTTGTTTTATCAAGTTGTTTTAAATTACTGTTATATAAATCATAAGGTAATCAAACTACTATAACTTTTATTTTATAATCATTAATATATTTTTTTAATACATTTATCAAAGATGTTCTAGCAACTATGTCTTTTGGTATAACAATCCCCTCAATTGTAACTGCAATTCAACATCTCTTATCTCATAAATCTATAGCTAAATACATTATTTTTCTTCATTAATAACTATAAATATTTTTGCCATCGCATCTTTTCATAATTTTATATAAATAGCATGTTCTCATATCTTTTTTAAATGACCATCTGGCATATCTATATGTTTTTTAGTAAGTTCTAATTTAAATTTCTTTTTTACTTCTTCAATTATATCTTTTTCTCAAATTCATCAATATACTTTATGATTTGCTCATGTTTTTAAAATAAATTCAAGTTTTTTATGATTTAATTCTTCTGCAATTATATGTCTATTTTCAATAAGTTCCATTCTATGTTTCTCATCTTTTTTCAATTTATCTTTGTGTTTTTTTTCTGCTTCAGGTGTAAGCTCTATAGCAAGTCATTGAGGAAATAACATATTTGCTGCATATCCAGGTTTTACTTCTTTTATTTCTCAAGGCTTACCTACATTTATCACATGTTTCAAGAAAAGTACTCTCATAATCTACAAAGTTAACAAATAACTAATTTGATTATAAAAAAAAATGTATTTTTTTCAAATAAAAAAAGTTTGGATTTAGTCCAAACTTTTTTTATTAAGCTTCAATATCTTCAATAGAAATTTTGTATCAAGTTAATTTAGATGCTAAATTAACATTTAAACCATTTTTTCAAACAGCTTTTGCTCTTTCTGTAGGTAAAATATATACTATAGCTGATTTAGATTCAGTATCTACATCAACTTTAATAATATCAGCTGGTGAAAGTGATTTTTTAATCACTTCTCTCATATCAGGAACATTTGGTATAATATCAATTTTTTCTCATCCTAACTCATCCATTACTGATTTTACTCTCATTCATTTTTGACCAATAAGAGTTCAAACTGGATCAACTTCATCATAATTTGAAGAAACAAGAATTTTTGTTTTAACTCATGCTTGTCTTACAACTTTATCTATATTTATAATTCCATCTCCTATTTCTGGTACATTTTCAGCAAATATAGCAGTAACTAATTCTGGTCTTTTTCTTGATAAAATAACTCTAGGTGAACCATTTTCTCATTTTGAAACTTCAGCTACATATAGAAAAAATCTAGCTCCAGCAACATAATTATCTCTAGAAACTTGCTCTCCTTTTGGTAAAACAATTTGATTTCCCATATAATCAAAAACTACTTTTGATCATTCTACTATTTCTATTTTTATATTTACTAATTGCCCTTCTTTTCATTCAAATAATTCAAATATTTTTTCTTTTTCAGATTCTCCCATTTTTTGAATTATAACTTGTCTTGCAGCTTGAGAAGCTATTCTACCAAAACTTTCTCCATCTTCATCATTTTGAATTTCTTCTGTTACATCAAGTTCTATAATATCACCTTCTTCAAATCATTCAGCATCTTCACCAAGTTCTTCAAAACTTATTTCAAGTGCTGGATTAGTTACTTCTTTAACAAGAGTTTTTTCAACTGTAACTTGTAATGATTCATTTTCTAAGTCAATTTTTACATTTACTTCTTCATCTTTATTACCATAATCTTTTTTATAAGCAGTTTTAATTGCTGCCTCTATTATTTCAACTAATTTTTCTTTTGAAATATTTTTTTCTTTTGAAATCAAAGTTATTGCTTGATTTATTTGTTTTACATTTAACATATTTTTATTTATTATTAAATAAAAAAGATTTGCAATTGCAAATCCCCTTTTAGAACATTTAATTTTACAAGTATTATTTTATAAAAATTAAAAATAAAATCAAGTAGATTTTAAAAAAATAAAAAAATGTAAGCATAAAGCTTACATTTTTAATATTACATTTTTTTTCTTAAAAAACTTGGTACATCTTAATCTTCTTCAACTTTTTTAGGAGCACTAGTTGTAGTAACTCTAGAGTCTGTAGCAACTGGTTTTCTACCAAAAGGATTAGATTTAACTGCCATTCTTGATTCTCAAGCAAATTGAGTATTTGATTCTTCATCAAATCAAGTAGCAACAACAGTAATTTTTAATTCACCATTATATTCTTCATTAATAGTAGCACCAAAAATAATATTTGCATCTGGATCAACAGTTTCAGTAATTATTCTAGCAGCTTCATCAACTTCGTACATTGATAAATCAGTTCCTCAAGTTATGTTGAATAATAATCATTTTGCTCAAGCAATTGATAATTCAAGAAGAGGTGAATCAATAGCTGATCTAGCAGCTTCAGTAGCTCTATTTTCACCACTACCATAACCAATACCCATAAGTGCAGAACCTGCATTTTTCATAACAGAAGTTACATCGGCAAAGTCTACGTTAATTAAACCTGGTTGAGTAATTAAATCAGAAACTCATTGTACTCATTGATTTAAAATTTCATCAACGATTCCAAAAGCATCTAAAAGAGGAGTTTTTTTATCAATAATAGTTAAAATTCTATCATTTGGTATAGTAATAAGAGTATCTACTTTTTCTTTTAAAGCAGAGTATCCATCTAAAGATTTACTCATTCTGTTTTGACCTTCAAAAGAAAATGGTTTTGTAACAATTCAAACTGTTAAAGCACCTAATTCTTTTGCAACTTCAGCAACAACTGGAGCAGCTCAAGTACCAGTACCACCACCAAGACCACAAGTAATAAATACCATATCTGCACCATCTAGTGCATTTTTAATTTCTTCTCTTGATTCTTCAGCTGCTTTTTTACCAATTTCTGGATTAGCACCTGCTCATAATCAATGAGTTATAATTTTTCAGATATTTAATTTTTTTGGAGCTAAAGAATTGTATAAAGCTTGAGTATCTGTATTTATTGAAACAAATTCTACTCATTCTAATCCACCTTCAATCATTCTGTTTACTGCATTTTGTCATGCTCACCCAACTCAAACTACTTTAATTCTTGCAACTGGTGAAATTCCACCACTTAATTTTACTTCTTGAGGTCCTGATAAACTATCTCACATGTTCCCTCCTAATAAATTTTTTAATTTATCTTCTCTTCTATTAATCATAATTTTGTTATATATAAATAAAGTTTAAATTTTTAATTAAGGTAATATTTTTTTCCATAATTTTTTTATACTCTCTAATATAGAGTTAAAATTAATAGAAAATAAAGGTCAATTGTTACCATACATATTTGAAAAAATCATAGTTCAGATTACAGCTGAAAAAACAGGATCTGAAATTGATGCATCTACTAATTCATCTTTAGAAAATGGTAATCAAATGAAAACTGGTAATCTAAGAGATTTTTTTGCTAAATCTACAAAACCTTTCATTTTAGAACCTCCTCAAACACAAACAGCTCATTCTGGTAACATACCATCTTTCCCTATTTTTTTAAGTTCATCTCTAATAAATTGAAATATTTCTTCATATCTTGCAGTTACTATTTTTGAAAGATATTCTCTAGAAACTCCTCATTCTTCTCACATATTTAATTCTTCTAAGTCAAACTCGCTATCTTTAAAAGAATCTCTATTTTCTAAATCTAATTCTGCATATTCTAATTTAATTTTTTCTGCCATAGCAGTTGAAGTTCTAAGACCCAAAGCTATATCATTTGTAACATTGTCTCCTCAAAAAGGTATAACCGTTGAAAAACTTAATACTCAATTTTCATAAACTGTAACTCAAGTAGTTGATGAACCAATATCTATACATACAACCCCTAATTCTTTTTGTCTTTTTGTTAAAACTCATTCAGGACTTGAAAGTAGATTTGGATATATATCATATATTTCTATACCTATATCTCAAATAGCTTTTTTAATATTAGTTAAAACATTTAAGTTCATAGAAAATATATTTGCAACAACTTCAAGTTTTCTAGCTGACATTCAAAGTGGATTTTTTATACCATCTTCTAAATCAACAACAAAACTTTCAGGAACTACTTTTAATATTTCTTTATTTGGCATATCTACACCTCATTTTGCTTTATCTAAAGCTCTTTCTATATCTTCTTCAGATACTTCTGAACCTGTAACAGAAACAATACCTTTGTTTCTAATTACATCAAAACTTGATGAATTAAATGAAATATATGCTCAATTTACATGTTCTCATGCCATTTTTTCTGCTTCTTCTAAAGATGCATCCAAATTGTTTTTGAATTCTTCCATATCAAGTATATTTCACTTTCTCATTGCAGTAGAATTTGATATTCAAACTCATAATATATTGAAATCATCATTTCTTTCTTTGTCGAAATATCAAATAACAGTTCTTATTTTAGAACTTCATATATCAATAGTTGTAATAGTATTAGATGCTCACATTGTAATTTGCAAGTTAAAAATTATATTGTTCAAAAAAATTATACGCCTTTAAGTGGCTTTAAATCATATTTTTTAATATTTTTTCCTTTTTTAGGACTATTAAATTATATTTAGCAAAAATACTTAATCAAAATTACTTAAAAAGTAATGTTAAAAACTAAAAATAAGTACCAATTTAAACAAAAGCATCATTTTTTTGATTTAAAAATAAAAATATTGTATTATTGTTATAAGTATTAGTCTAAATATTAAAAAACATGAAATCATTTTATACAATATTTAAAATAATTTTATTATTATCACTGGCAATTAATCCAGTGGTTTTTGTAGTTTCAGACTTATATTTCAAGGATTTACCTATATTAACAAAAAGTATTATTATACTAGTAATTACATTAATAAATTTTGTGATCATTTTATTATTGGTAAAAAAATTCTATCATGACCCTATAAGAAGACTTGAAATTACTATAAAACATTTTTTAGTTGGTAATTTAAAAGATAGTGAAATAAATTTTGGAAAAACTCCAAATACTCATTTAAACTATGCATTGGCCTTTTTTTGAAAAACACTAAACACACTTAAAAATATAAAAGATGAATTCATACATGGTAAAGAAATAAAATGAGAAGTTGAATTAGGTAAAGAAATTCAATGAAAAATGTTAACTAAAAAACATGTTGAAGTCCCTTCTTTTGAAATTATAGCTAGATCAAAACCAGCATGAGAAATTGGTTGAGATAGTTATGATATAATAGAACAAGATGAAAATTACTATATATACGTTTGAGATGCAACTGGTCATTGAGTTTGAGCTTGATTTATTATGATAATGGTAAATGCACTCGTAAGTTGATTTTCAAAAATATATAAATCATGAGCTACTGTATTAATAAAAACAAATGAAATATTAAAACCTAGAGTAAAAGCAAATTTACTTATGAGTATGCTTTTGATTAGATGGAATGAAGCAGAAAAAAGATTATTTATGACTTGAGCTGGACATGAATATTTAATGATATATAAACAATCACTAGGAAAAACTTTCAGAATAAAATCTGGATGAGTTGCTATTTGAATGATTAAAGATATATCAAAATTAGTAAAAGAACAAGAAATAAAATTTGAAGTATGAGATATATTAGTATTGTACTCAGATTGAGTAACAGAAGCTATAAATAGACCGAAAAGAGATTGAACAGAAGAATTATATTGAGAAAATAGACTTGAAGAAGCTATAAATACAGCTCCAAATATGAGTGGAAAAAAATATAAATCTGCTAGAAGTGTTTTCAATAACATAACTATTAATTTATCTAAATTTATGTGATACAAACCTACTCAATTAGATGATGTAACATTGGCAGTAATACAATACAAAACTCCAGATTATAAAAAAGAAGAAGATTTTCCTGATGAAATTGCAAAAGATTTCATTACAGAATGGAATTGGTAAAATAAGGATTTTAAAATCCTTATTTTTTTTTATTTAAGCTAGATTTTTCAAAGTGTAAAGCTTGTTATATTATACAATCTTTACATTATTTTTTTTATAACTAAAATATTGTCAAAAAATAAATTACTAAAAAATAAAAATCGTGGAAAGACAAGAAAAATTAATTGAATTAGTAGGAAAAAGAATATCTTGAGATACTTATTCATACAATAAAAAACCTGAGCTTGAAAAACCTACAAAATGAACTGATGATAAAGAAACTTTGGAATCTGAAAAAGAGTACAAAGCAGCGTTAGCATACATAAAAGACTTAATATCTCCTGCTTTTATGAAAATTTATCCAGATAAAATTCAAATAAACAATACTATTGCTAAAACTTTTTTTGTTTATGCATATCCAAATTTCTTAGAATGAAATTGGTTATCTCCTATAATAAATTGGGATGTTAAATTTGATATGAGTTTATTTATCTACCCAATTGATTCTTGATTTATCCAAAAATATCTTAAAAAAAGACTTACTCAATTATATTCTGAAAGAAGTATAAATGCTGAAAAATGATTATTAAATGATCCAGCAATTGAAGCTCAAATACAAGATGTTGAAGAACTTAGACATAAACTTACTAGATGAGAAGAAAAATATTTTCACTTATGATTATATATAACTGTTTATTGAGATACTGAAGAACAAATAAATAGAATTTGAAAAGATATAGAAACAATTCTTTCTGGTAGAAATGTATTACAAAAACAATCATATCTAAGAAGTGAACAAGCTTTTGTTTCTACTGGTCCTTTTTGTAAAGATGAACTATGAGTTTATAGAAATATTTCTACTGGTTGATTATCTACAACTTTCCCTTTTTCATCAAGTACACTAACTCATGATGATGGTATACTTTATTGAGTAAATACACATAACAATTCACTTATAATATTTGATAGATTTAAAACTGAAAATGCAAATATGACTGTGTTTGCTAAATCAGGTTGAGGTAAATCTTTTGCTGTAAAACTTGAAATACTTAGAAGTCTTATGTTTGGAACTGATGTTATAGTAATAGATCCAGAAAATGAATATAGAACTCTTATAGATAAAGTATGATGAAGCTATCTTGATGTTTCGCTAAACTCTACTCAAAGAATAAATCCATTTGACTTACCTCTTGGTTTAAAAGATCATGAAGAAAGACCTGGTGATTTGCTTAGATCTGCAATTATTGATTTACTTGGATTGATGAATTTAATGCTTGGGAAACTTACTCCAGAAGAAGCATCAGTAATGGAAAAAGCAATTATAACAACTTATAGTTTAAAATGAATAACACTAGAAGATGATAGCATAATTTGAAAAGAAATTCCTGTAATGAAAGATTTACAAGATGTACTTGAAACTATGGATTGAGCATCTAGTATGGTAAAAAGAATAGAAAAATATACTTATTGAATATTTTCTGGTATTTTTTCTCAAAAAACTAATGTAGATTTATGAGATTGATTACAAGTATTTTCAGTTAGAGATTTAGATGATTTAATGAGACCAATTGCCATGTATGTAATACTTAATCATATATGGAATAAAGTAAGATCAAGTAACAAAAAAAGAATGCTTGTTGTAGATGAAGCTTGGAATATAATGCAATATGAAGATTCAGCAAAATTTTTATTTTGACTTGTTAAAAGAGCCAGAAAATATAATCTTTGAATTACAACTATAACTCAAGACGTAGAAGATTTCGTATGAAGTCCTTATGGTAAACCAATAATGACAAACTCTTCAATTCAATTACTTTTAAAACAATCTAGTGCCTCAATTGATGTACTTCAAAACATATACAAATTAACAGAACAAGAAAAATACATACTTTTGAATGCTTCTGTTTGACAATGATTATTTTTTGCTGGTACTGAACATGTATGAATTCAAGTAGTTGCAAGTTACTATGAGGAACAAGTAATTACTACAAATCCAAACAGATAAAAAACTATATAAAAAAACTTGATTTATATAGTTTTTTTTATATAATTCACTCGCTTCCGAAAAATAATAAATTATTGAAGTATTTTTAATTTAGTTTTGTCCCGAAAACAAGCCATAAAATTAAAAAGAAAAAATAACTATTAATTTTTCAAAAAAAATAAAATATTTAAATATATAATCATTTAATAAAATGGCACCAAAATCAAATAAACCAGTAAAGGCTTATATAAAATTACAAATCAACTGAGGACAAGCTAATCCAGCACCTCCTGTTTGACCTGCTCTAGGACAACACTGAGTACCTATTATGGAATTTACTACTAGATTTAACGAACAAACTAGAGATAGAATGTGAATTAAATTACCAGTTATCATTACTGTTTACGAAGATAAAAGTTTTGATTTCATAGTAAAACAATCTCCTATGTCTCATTTAGTAAAAGCTAAAGCTAACTTAAAAAGTGGTTCTAAACTTCCTCATAAAGATAAAGTTGCTCACTTAAGTTTACAACAAGTAAAAGAAATTGCACTTGAAAAAATGCCTGACTTAAATGCTATTGACTTAGCTTGAGCTATGATGACTGTTAGAGGTACTGCTAGATCTGCTGGTATTACTACTGATATTGATGGTTT
Organism: uncultured Candidatus Altimarinota bacterium; assembly: GCA_937864995.1. Classification (GTDB taxonomy): domain Bacteria; phylum Patescibacteriota; class Gracilibacteria; order BD1-5; family UBA6164; genus JABWCI01. The sequence continues at coordinate 9,072 of CALMDL010000335.1, forward strand.
AGTTAAAGCTGAAGTTGCTGCTAAAATTGCATAATTAACAATAAAAAAACTCTTGAATTAATTCAAGAGTTTTTTTATTGTTCTAAAATAATTAGATTTTTATAATTCTTTTCTATAAAATCATAATCATTTTTAAATTGTTCTATGTTTTTATTTATTATCCTAAGTGCAGCAATACTACTAAATCAATCTTTAGTTAATCAAACTTCTTTTCAAATATAATTTTTTGATAATCTAATGCTGTCATAAGAATCGAGTTTTTGAAAATCATTTAAAAGAGTTTCATTAAATCATTTAAAAATTCATTTTTTTTCTGGATAAAAAACAAATACTGCATTTGAAAAACTAGAATTATGGTCTAGAGAGTTTCAAAAAGGCAAAGTTAATAAATTAAAATTATATAAATCTTGCATCATTTCAAGTCTATAACCTCATATTCTGGCATTTAATTCTATATTTTTGATTTTATTTTTTGAAGTTAATTTAAATTCATGATGTATAAAAGTATTTTTTATACCAAAAGTATCTATATTTTTTTGTACAAATTTTTTAACTTCATTAAAATCTATATCATTTTCAATTATACTTCAATTTATTCTAACATAATTTGAAAAATCATCTATTCATAAATCTCTAGCTGAATTTACTTTTACAATAGGAGAATAATAGAAATCTCAATTATCATTTACAAAATAATTAATTGTATACATTTCACCATCTATATATTCTTCTATAATAAATTTTGTATTATTTATTCACCTATTTCACATATTTTTAAGAAGAGATTTTACAGATGAAATATAGTTTATTAAATCCTCTTTGTTATTTATCAAAACAACTCAAGAGCTTTGTACTCAACTTGTAGGTTTTATCACATAAGGAAAATCTAGTAAATTATAATAATTTTCTATATCTTGATTTATATCTATATCATAATATTTTACTGTTGTTTCTGGGTATCTTTTAAGTAA
>CALMDL010000336.1 GCA_937864995.1 uncultured Candidatus Altimarinota bacterium
AGAAATGGATTTTTCATGAGAGCAAAAAGAAAAATTATGGTGATTAGAAAAATATGATACAAGTAAATATTTAGAAATAATTAAAAATCAAACTAATTTGAATTGAAAAAAGATAAAAGTTTGAATAATAGATACAGGTGTAACATATAATCATCCAGATTTAAAAGGACAAATATCAAAAACAACTATTTGATATGATTTTGTAAATGATGATTATGATTCAAGCGATGATCAATGACATGGTACACATGTTGCTTGAACAATAGCATGATCAATAAATTGAGTTTGAATTTATTGAATAAATCCAAATGTAGAAATTGTACCATTAAAAATATGTGATAGTTCATGATTTTGTCCAACATACTGAGTTTTAAAAGCTTTGGATTATGCAAAAGAAAACAAAATAGATGTACTAAATATGAGTCTTTGAGCAAAATGAAATGTATCAACAAGTTCTGTTTGTTCTGCAATAAAAGATGTAACTTCTTTTTGAACAATAGTTGTTGCTGCATCTTGAAATAGTAATATTGATACTTCAAGATTTGTACCAGGTGGTTGTAGTGAAGTTATTACTGTTTGAGCAGTTGATGAAAATTTAAAAAGAGCTAGTTTTTCAAATTATGGAGAAAAAGTAGATGTTTCAGCACCATGAGTAAATATATATTCTACATATTTAAATGATTGATATAAAAGTTTAAATGGTACAAGTATGGCTACTCCACATATAGTTTGACTTGTATCAATTATAAAAACATATAATCAAAATATATCTACTGGAGAAGTAAAAGAAATATTTAAAAATAATTCTTTACAAGTAAATACAGAGTCTACAAAAAAAATGTGATGATTTGTAGATTTGTGAAGAATAATGAATTATTTATGAGTAAAAGAAGAAGATAATAATATAGATATTTTACAAGAAAACGAAACAAAAAAAGATGAAATAATACAAGAAAAGATAGAAGAAAATCAAATATCTAAAATTGATGAAAAATATTATGAACAACAAGAAAAAACACCAGAAGAACTATGATTAATAGATGAGAGTTTAATAGATGAAAATATATGATTTTTTATACAAAATGAAGATGAACAAACAAAGATAAATAATGCAGAAGATGAAAATAGTGAAATAATAAATTGAGAAGATAATGTACAAGATAATCAAGAAATAGATTTAAATTGAGAAAATAAAGTTGAAAGTAATGAAACTGTTGAAATAAATAATATAGAAGAAATAGATCCTAAAGAGGAGCAGGAAGAATCATTAATAGAAGATGAAGAGACTGGTATACAAAATACATATACTTGTACAATATTAATGTGAAACATATGTACACTTAGTTTATCAAATGCAAATACATATAATTATACAGTTTCACAATCTTGATATATATGAGTAAAAACAAGTAGTAGTAGACTTGAAGTTACTTGAACTAAAGTTTGAAGTGTTACTTTGAATATAAAAAATTGAACAAAAACTATTCATACTGTAAATATAACAATAAAACCAGCACCAAAAGCATTAAAAGCTACACTAAAAAATACAAGCATTGTAAATTGAACAACAACAAGTATAACAGTTACAGATTGAAATGGTTGATATACTGTAACATCAAGTAATACATCTATAGCAACTATAAGTTGAAGTAATACAAATTGGACAATTACTTGAAAATGAGTATGAACAACAACTATAACTATAAAAGATAGTGCAGGAAAAATATGAACTTGGACACTTACAGTAACATCAAGAAATATATCATTAGATAAAACAAGTTTAGTATTAGATTCATGAGTTTATGGTTACATAAATATAACAGATTGAAACTGATGATATACAATTACAAAAAGTAGTAGTAACTTAACAGTAAATATAAGTGGAACAAAAATTACATTATATTCAAAAGTTGCTTGAAATTATACAATTCAAGTAAAAGATAGTGCATGAAAAGTAGTTAGTGCTAAGATAGAAATAAAAGATTTACCAAAAATCACTTCATATAGTCATACACCAACAGTAGAAGATGGATATGTCTGATGATTTTACTTTAAAATAGATAAACCAAACTTAGTAAAAGAAGCGTGAATAGAATATTTTCATACAAATAGTACAAATATAATCCCAAGAGCAACAGACTGGAAAAAACAAACACTAAAAGTAGAAACAGACTGAGAATTTGGAGCATTTATATTACCAAGAAGTAAAGTAAATTATGTAAGATGATACATAGTAACACAAAGTGGAAATAAGATATACACAAGTACAAATTGAAATATAATAGCTAGTAATGTATCATTGTATGATTATTATAATCTATGATGATGACAAGTAATAGCAAATGTATGAGAGGAAGAATTATTTGAAGAAGAAAATGAAAATATTT
>CALMDL010000337.1 GCA_937864995.1 uncultured Candidatus Altimarinota bacterium
GAGACGATTTTGAAAAAATAGAAACTCCAAAATTTTGTCCTAGTTGTAAAACTATGCTATTAAAAGATGAAGATAAAGTTAGATTTTATTGTCCAAATACTATAGATTGTCCAGCTCAACATGTAGAAAAACTTATATTTGCAGTTTGAAAAACTGGTTTTGATATAGACTGATTTTGAGAAAAACAAGTAGAATTATTTCTGGAGCTTGGTATAATAAAAAGTTTGAGTGATATATTTAAAATAAGTGAAAAAAGAGAACAAATTTTGGAACTTGAGTGATTTAAAGAAAAATCTGTTAATAATCTGATTTTGTGAGTAGAAAATGCAAAAAATATGGATATAACTACTTTTTTAACTGCTTTAAGTATTCCTTGAGTTGGTAAAAAAACTGCAAAAACTATTTCAAAATTATTTAAAAGTAAAACAGATTTATTATTTTTTTCTTATACTATTGAAGATTTAATTGTTTTAGAAGATATATGACCAGAAATAGGGCAAAATGTGATTGATTATTTTTCAAGTGAGAATCATTTAAAGATTATTAGTGAATTACTTGAACTTCTAAATATAAATTATTATAAAGAAAAAGAAATATTAGGTAATTCTATTTTTAGAGATAAAACTATGTGTATAACTTGAAGTTTTATGGATTTTTCTCGTGAAGAGCTTACAAAAAAACTAGAAGATGTTTGATGAAAATTTGTAAGTAGTGTAAGTAAAAATACTGATTTTTTACTGGCTTGAGAAAAGGCTTGAAGTAAGCTTGAAAAAGCTAATAGTCTATGAGTACAAGTTATAACTTTGGATTATTTTATTACAAATTTATAATAGAGATTTTTATATAAAAATCTCTATTATTTTTTCTTTTAAATAAAAAGCTATTTTTTGCAATATAAAATTTATATTTTTTTTGAATTTTAAAAGGTTTTAGTTATATTTATAATGTAAAAAACTACTATAAAATTTATAATTTGTATGAATAAAAAAATAAGCAATTTTTTAAAAACAATATTTATTGTTTTTTTAATAAATTTTTCTCAAGTAATAGCTGCAACAAATACTTGGGAATTTGATTTATCAACTGATTATACTTTATCAAATACTCCTAGTTTCAATTTTGCTTCTTCTATAGCAAGTTTGAAAAAAAATATTTTATTACATGTTTGATCATCTACTAGTGCTACAACTTTAAATTGAGCATATGATTTAGTAGTAGAATGAAATTATGCATATATTACAAATTATGTAGATAATAGTTTTTCTATTTACAATGTAAGTAATCCAGCATCACCTACTTTTGTTTCTGAAATAGTAAACAATGGTTGAACAATTAGGCTTGCATGACCAACATGACTTGTTAAAAATTGAAATTATGTTTATGTTGCTTCAAATACAAGTGATGCACTTCAAATTATTGATGTAACAAATCCAGCTATACCTACTGCTGCAGGTCAAGTAGTTGATGCTACAAATCTAAATTGAATTAGATGATTAGCTATTTTTTGAAATTATTTATATACTACAAATGATCAAAGAGATTCTTTAAGAATTTTTGATATAACTAACCCAGTTGCACCAGTTGTAACAGGTACAATTAGAAATACTACAAGCTTAAATTGAGCTAGATGAATTAAAATAGTTTGAAATTATGCTTATATAGCATGATATGATTGAGATAGGTTTACTTCTGTAGATATTTCAAATCCTGCTGCTCCAGTTGTTGCTGGTAGTATTACTGATGCTACAAATCTAAATTGAGCTTGGGATGTTGAAATAGTATGAAATTATGCTTATGTTTCAGCAAATCAAAATAATTCTATTAGAATTATAAATATAACTACACCAACAGCTCCTACAGCAGTATGAAATATTTCATGATGAAGTTATACATTAACAACTCCTCGTGATTTACTGGCTGTTTGAAATAATTTATATATGACATCTTTTTGATGAAATACTATAAATGTGGCCGATATATCAAATCCTGCTGCTCCTACTTATGTAACAAAGTATGTACATAATGTAGCAAATCCACTTTTAAGTTGAGCTTATGGATTATTTAATTTATGAGATTATATTTATATCACATCACAAACTTGAGATTCATTAGAAATAATGAAAATATCTTATGATAATACAAGTCCTAGTATAATTCCAAATACTTGATTTATTATTGGATCTGATTATTTAACTAGTTTATCTAATATATTATGATGATGAAATACTTGAAGTATATCATATCAAATATCAAAGGATAATTGAACTACTTGGTATTATTGGAATTGAAGCTCTTGGGTTACAACTGTATTATGAGTTACTAATTCTAATTCATTATCAGTAATAAACACAAATATTGATGATTTTAATTTAATTGCATGAACTTGAACATTTAAATTTAAAGCATTTTTAACTTCAAATTGAGATCAGGCAGTTGAATTGGATAGTTTTACTATAAATACAACTCCTGCACCATCTCCAGGTTGAGTTTCAACAAATATGGCTTTATGGTTCAAATCAA
>CALMDL010000338.1 GCA_937864995.1 uncultured Candidatus Altimarinota bacterium
ACTTCTTTTAGTATTTTGATTATTTTTAGATCACTAAATTCTGTTTCATTTCATAGTTTTTCAAAAACCATTTCTTCTATATCATTGTATAGTTCAGTTTCTATTTCATGTTTATCTACAAATTTTTTTATTTTTTCTAGATAAGCTACAACCAAGTCTTTTTGTTTTTCGTTTAGACTAAGTTTATATTTTTCAAATTTATCCATATTTGTTTGTTAAATTTTATTATTTTTTAAGTATTTTTTCTATAGAGTTTTTTATATCCAACCAATTTTTTTCCATCAAAATACACATATCAATTCACTCTTGAGTGAGATTATAGTATTTTCTAGGATGACCTGATTCAGATTCTACCCAATAATAATTTATCAAATTATCTGTTTTGAGACGAGACAACAAAGGATATATAGTTCCCTCTGCTACTATCAAATCCCCTGATTTCAGTATACTTATAATCTCGGCACCATATATATCTCACTTAGATATGATTCACAAGATTATGTATTCTAAAATCCCCTTTCTCATTTGAGTTGAAATCTTTTCCATTTTTAAATATTACTATGTATTACAAGGTAATAGTATTTTAAATAATTATTTTGTCAATAAATTTAGTTTAAAAAGAAAAAATAAATACAATTATTTAAATTTAAAACTAAACTATTGTTATGGAAAACTTAGAAAAAGCAGAATTGACTCCAGAAGAAGCAAAAAATAAAAAAGCTATTTTGAAAAAAATCATTTTTATAACTGTTATGATAGATATATTGATAGCTTATTTTGTATTTTATTTTTTTGTTTACAACAAACAAGAAACACCTGTTGAAACTCCAACTAGTGCTGTACAAAACTATACTATAGCTGAAACTCTAGATGTTTCATGCAATATAGATGAAGATTGTGAAACTCCTGGTGATTATCTGATTCGCTCATCTTGTCCTTATACTTCAAAGTGTTTAGAAAAAAAGTGTAATGTGATTTGTCCTGAGTTTTAAAAAAAAACAACCATTTTCCCAGTATTGGAAAAATGGTTGTTTTTTTTATTTCAAATTTATGTAAATAAGTTTATAAATATAATTTTTATTGTTTTATGATAGATATATTATTTATTTTTCTTGACACTTATACTTTTTACAACATAATACATAAACTTAAAATAATTTTATGATTCATG
>CALMDL010000339.1 GCA_937864995.1 uncultured Candidatus Altimarinota bacterium
TAATTTATATTATTTAAATTATATATAAAATTAAAAAATCATTCGTCATAATTAAATTCATCTTTTACTAAATCATTAAATAAAACTTTTTTTAAAAGTTTCCATCTTTTTATAATAGTATTTATTGATTTTTCATCTCTATATTTTAATTCAAAAATATGTTTAAATTTATTAAATCTAAATTCTTCATATATAGATTTTTTAAATGCAATAAAATCTCAAATAACTAAATAATCTAAGTCTGTAGATAAAAACATTTCAATTGCATCTATTGGATTTTCAACTATAGGTTGTCATTTAATATTAAAAGATGTATTAATAAGGATTGGAATACCTGATAATTTATAGAAATCATTTAGTAATGTATAAAATTTTTCATTATTAATTTTATTTACAGTATGATATCTAGCAGTTCAATCCACATGAATAACTCAAGGAATTATATCAATCTTATCAACTTTAACTTTTGAAGATAAAGCCATAAAGGGACTTGGATAACTTGTTTCAAAAAAATCTGAAGTAAAATCTTCAATGATTGAAGGAGCAACAGGTCTCCACCATTCTCTTCACTTTATCTTATTAATTCTATTTTTTATTTTTAAATCAGAAGGAGAGGCTAAAATACTTCTATATCATAAAGCTCTAGGTCAATATTCTGAACCTCATTGAAACCATCAAATTATTTTTCAATTGTTCAATAAGTTAGCAATACTAGTAAAATCATTTATATGTGAAAAATTTAAATAATTATTATATTTTTCAAGTTCAACTTTTATATAATAATCATTATATGAAACCCCTAATCAAGCAGATAGCAATGGAATTCTTTTTTTATTTCATCATAGAATATGATATCCATAATATGCTGATCATAATGATATTCCAGTATCATTAGTTGCTGGACATATAAAAATATTTTTAAATTTAGTATTTTCTAATATTTTAGTGTTTGATAAAATATTTAATCAAACACCTCATGCAATACACAAATTATCTGATTTTACTATATCATATGCAATATTTGCAATATATATCATTGCATTTTCTGTATCTTTTTGTAATTTTGCAGCAATATCAGCAAAAATACTTTTAGTTATATCTTTAGATCTTTCAATATAATCTATATCTTTAACTCAAAAAATATCATCTAAATTTACATAATCATTATATAAATCTTTATTTAAAATAACAGACATTCAATCAAATTCAAATATATTTATATGATTAAATTTATCAGAATTACCATAGGAAGATAATCACATAACAGATCATTCCTCTAGTCATATATAATTAGAAAAATATTCATATGCTCTTCCAATTCATATTCATTTATTATTGCTTGTTTTTAATGTATATTTTTCAATTATTTCATTTCATTTTCATTCATATATTCATTGGCATTCATAACAACCTTTTCATTGACTAAGTCATGCTCAATCTACTGTCAATATAGCTGAATTATCAAATTCACTTGAATAATATACACTACATGCATGTAAAAAATGATGTTCAGGTAATAAAAAGTTATTACTAATATCAATGTCATTTCAATTTTTTTGTAAAGAATATAATGAATTTTCTTTTACAAAATTAACTAAATTAAAATTAATTTCAGATTCTATAATATCAATATTATCTAACAAATAATTACATGTTGAATAAACATCCCCTACATAATCATTATCATTCAAATATTGTTTAATAGAAGTATTTTTAACTTTTTTTAATCTCTGAACTTCTAATGAAGAAATTTTTCAATCATAAATAACTGAAACAGAAGAATCATGTCAATCCCAATGACATGAATAAAATCATAAATAAATATTTTTATCTGACATATATATTATATATTATTTTTTAATTAATCCCAACCTCAATCTAAAAAAATTACCTCTCAATTCATATATGAAAAATCATCTGAAACCAAGTTTAAAATTATTTTTCATATTTCTGATGAACTTCAAAATTTTTTTAAATATATTGGTTTTAAATCACTTTCATAATCATAAGAATTTCCGTTAATGTCAGTATCTACATTTCAAGGAGCAATAGCAATAACTCTAATTTTAGGACTAAAAGCTTTTGCAAAATTTTTTGTTAAAGCTATTATTCAAGCTTTAGATATATCATAATCAATTTCATCAGGTGAAAAATACTTAGTTCAATTAATTGATGAAACATTTAAAATAACTCATCAATTATTATTATCTAACATCTTAGTTACAACATGTTTACTACATAAAAAAGTACCTAGTAAATTTGTATTTATAACACTATTCCATTGATTTAATGTTTTTG
>CALMDL010000340.1 GCA_937864995.1 uncultured Candidatus Altimarinota bacterium
CAACATCAAAAATCTAGTAAATTATCTCATTTATGTATATAATTTTCAGAAAAGTATTTAATATACTTTTTTAAACTTAAAAAATGCATTCTATCTGGTTTTCAAAATCAAGGATTTATTCTTGTTCAATATATATATTTTTCTAATATCCCCATATTTTTATTAAATTATTAAAATAAGTTTTTAATTAACACAGTTTCTTTTATGAAACTTAACAAATATTTACCATATTTATATACTTCCTTAATCAACTTACTTATAAATTCATATAATAAATATTATTTTTTTCATTTTCTATAAATTAAATATTAAATAATCTCTCAATCCCTCTTTCCAATCTCTCAAAATAATTCAAGAATTATTTTTCATTAAACTATATTTAGGTCTTTGTGCTTTTGTTTTAAAATCATCACTACTACAACTAATCACATTTACTTTTTTTCAGCTTAAATTAAATATTTCACTTGCAAAATCATACCAAGTTATTGCATTTGTACTACTATTTGAAAAATGAAATATTTTTCACTTAAAATCACTAATATTTTTTAAAACTTCCGAAATTGCAATACTTAAATCTTTTGTATATGTAGGGATTCAAAATTGATCATTTACAACTTTCAATTCATTTTTTTTATCACTAAGTTTTAACATAGTATTTACAAAATTTTTAAATGCTTTTCATCATCAATAAAGCCAACTGGTTCTTATAATTATAGTATTTTTATTTTTATTTAATGATAATTTTTCACCTAAATATTTACTCATTCAATATTCATTAATTGGATTACAAATATCAGCTTCATCGTATCATTCTATTTTATTTCAATCAAAAACATAATCAGTTGAAATTGTTATAAAATCCAAATTATATTTATTTGTTATTTTTCATAAATTATATGTTCAAATAGTATTGATATCATAATTTAATTTTTTTCAAACATCTTCAGCATCATCAACAGCAGTATAAGCTGCACAATTTAAAATAATTTCTGGTTTTATTTCATTAATTATTTTTTCAATACTTGTAATATTTGTTATATCAAGATTTTGTTTATCAAATGCAAATATTTCAAAATTATTAG
>CALMDL010000341.1 GCA_937864995.1 uncultured Candidatus Altimarinota bacterium
ATAAATGATTAGTAGTACTTTGATTTCCATGTAATCAATTTGCAAATCAAGAACCGTGAACAGATGAAGAAATTAAACAAAATTGTTTAATTAATTATTGAGTTACATTTCCTGTTTTTAAAAAGATAGATGTAAATTGAGAAAACACACATGAGATTTTTAAATATTTAAAAGAAAATACTTTTAGTCTATTTTGAAATAAAATAAAATGGAATTTTACTAAATTTGTTGTTTCAAAAGATTGAAAAACTATAAAAAGATTTGCACCAGTAACAAAACCAGAAAAATTAGAAAAATTAATAGTTAAATTTTTAGAAAAATAAAAATATGAATAATCATTTTTTGAAAACTATTTATTTTGATAATACTAATTTACAAGAAAAATATATTGAAAATATAGATATATTTAAAGATATAAGTGAGTTAGAATTAGAAGAAAAAATCACATATTTTGTAGGTGAAAATGGGACTTGAAAATCTACTTTGCTTGAAAGTATAGCAGAGTCTTTTTGATTTAATAAAGAATGATGAACTATAAATTCAAATTACAAAACAAACAAAACTGATAATATAGAAAATAATTGGATAAAATTGTCTTGGCAACCAACAAGATTTAAAAATTGATATTTTTTTAGAGCAGAATGAATTTATAATTTTGTAAATTATCTAGAGCAAGTTCAAGATTGATTTAGTCCTTATTGATGAGAAAATTTGCATAAGTTTTCGCACTGACAACAATTTATGAAAATATTTGAATCTATGATGGATAGAGTTTGATTTTATATTTTAGATGAAATAGAATCAGCACTTTCTCCATCAAATCAATTAAAAGTAGTTGAAATAATAAAATATATGGTTTCTAATTGATCACAATTTTTGATTGCAACTCATTCACCAATTATACTTTCAATAAAACAAAACTCTCAAATACTTTCTTTTGATTACTGAACAATTTCTAAAATAGAGTATGATATGGTTCCTTGTGTAGATATGTATAAAAGAATATTGTTAAAATAGTCAACAAAATGTACACTAAAAAGTATATTAAAATGTCTATAAAAAATATGTCAAATTAAAAAAATATAAAATGTTTAAAATATACTCTTTTTAAGTAATATAAGTATATATAATTAGTCAATTAGTATATATTGTATATATAAAATATGAAAAAAGAATTTTTAACTCATTTATGATTTAGTTTAAAAGATAATTCAGTTTGAGTTTATTTTAAAAAATATCATGATAATTCAATTATTGAAGTTGATTTAGAAAATCAAACTATTTATTTTGGTTGAAAAATTAAAATTTATGATAAAGATTCTCAAAAAATTACAAAACCAGAAGATTTGGTTGTTTTTGAGTGTGTTGATAGACTACTTGAAAAATGATATAAATCAGAAGATATTTTACTTGAAAAGGTTTATCCAACTTGAAGATGAACAAGTTGAAGACTTGATATTTTAGTAAAAAAAGATGATAAAGCTTTTTTAATGATAGAATGTAAAACTTGGTGAGTAGAATTTGAAAAAGAATTCAAAAAAATGCAAAAAGATGGGTGACAACTTTTTACTTATTTTCAACAAGATAGAGATAGTGAATTTTTAATTTTATATGCTTCAAATTTTAACTGAAAATCAGTTGAATATAAAAATGAAATAGTAAAAATAGAGGAAAGTTATAGAGAAACTTCAAATGTTATAGATTTATATGATCGTTGGAATAAATTTACAAAACAAAATGGTATTTTTGAAGATTGGGTAAAATCATACGATTTTGAATCAAAAGCTTTAACTTATGAACAATTAGAAGATATAAAAGAATCAGATGCTTCTTTTATATTTAATAGATTTTTAGAAATATTAAGACATAATACAGTTTCTGATAAACCAAATGCATTTAATAAAATGTTTACACTTTTTTTATGTAAAATTTATGATGAATTAGATAAAAAAGATACTCAAAAGGAACTAGATTTTCAATGGAGAGAATGAATTGATAATCATGTTAGTTTTCAAAAAAGACTTTCAGATTTATATAAAAAATGAATGTTTGAATTTTTAAGTAAACAAATTACTGATTTTTCTGATAAAGAATTTAATGATGAATTTTGATATTTAGATGAAAAAACTAGAACTAAATTTTTAGAAAAAATTACAAAATTAAGACTTCAAAAAAGCAATGAATTTGCTATAAAAGAGGTAAATGATGATGAATCTTTTGAAGAAAATGCAAAAGTTTTGAAAGAAGTAGTTGAGCTATTACAAAAATATAAATTTAGATATTCAAAAAAACAACCTTTTTTATGAGATTTTTTTGAACTTCTTTTAACAACGTGATTAAAACAAGAAGCTGGACAGTTTTTTACTCCAGTTCCTATTGCAAGATTTATTTGTAGATCTATTCCTATTGAAAAAGTTATTGATGAAAAAATCAAACTTTGAAATACAAATGATGTTTTACCAAAAGTTATTGATTATGCTGCATGAAGTGGGCATTTTGTTATTGAGTCAATGGAAGAAATTCAAAAAATTATAAACAAAAAAGATGTTTCAAATCAGTGATTTAAATTAAAAGAAGCTTTTAAAAGATTTGTTGATTATCCTTATGAATGGGCTTGAAATTATACTTATTGAATAGAAAAAGATTATAGATTGGTAAGAACTTCAAAAGTTGGTTGTTATCTTCATGGTGATTGAATTGCTACAGTTATCCACTGAGATTGACTTGATAGTTTTAAAAATTCAAAAACTTATAAATGAGATTTACTTGAATATAAAAAAGAAGATGAACAAGAAAATGCTCAATTTGACTTTGTCTTGTCAAATCCACCTTACTCCGTTTCAGCTTTCAAATGAAATCTAAAATCAGAAAATGCAAAAAATGATTTTGATTTATTTGAATCTTTGACAGATAATAGTTCAGAAATAGAAGCTCTTTTTATAGAAAGAACAAAACAACTTTTAAAAGAAGGTTGAATTTCTGCAATTATTTTACCAAGTTCAATTTTAAGTAATACTTGAATATATACAAAGGTTCGTGAAATCATACTTAAAAACTTTGAAATTATTTCTATAGTCTCTCTTGGTTCAAATACTTTTATGGCAACTTGAACAAATACAGTTGTTTTATTTATGAGAAAAAGAAATAAATTTATTTCAAATAATTTAGAAAAACAAATTGATGAATTATATAAAAATTTGAGTGATGTTTCTTTAAATAACATAGAAAATATTTTTTCAAAATATATAAACTATGTTTGGGAATGACTAACTTTTGAAGATTATAAGACTCTAGTTTTAAAAAATCCAAATGAAAAAGTATTGAATCATGAAATATATAAAGAATATTCTAAAAAATTAAAAATTGCTAAAAATGTGGATTTGTTTGATGAAGTCATAAAAATAGAAAAAGATAAAATGCTTTATTTTGTTTTATCTTATAATCAAAACTTAGTTTTGGTTAAATCATGAGAAAAACAAGCTGAAAAAGAATTTTTGGGTTATGAGTTCAGTTTTAGAAAATGAAGTGAGTGAATTCATCCAATTCAAGGTTGAAAACTTATTGATGAATGCACAAAGCTTTTTGATCCTGAAATCCTTGATAATCCAGAAAAAGTTTCAACTTATATTTATGATTGATTTAATGGTAACTTTAAAAGAGAAATCTCTGACAATTTACAAGAGCATATTTTTAGAACAAACTTAGTTGATTTACTTACTTTTGACAGAGTAGATTTTGAGAAAACTATCTCAACTAATATTAAAAAAAAAGTTAGTATAGAGAGTAAATGGGAACTCGTAAAAATAGAAGATATCCAAAAAGAAATAATCAATTGAAAAACACCATTAAGAACAGAATGAAAATATTGGAGTTCAAAAGATATAAATTGGTTTACAACTCCAGATTATACAGATAGTATTTTTATAAATGAAACTTCTCAATTTATATCAAAAGAATGATTAGACATTTTAAAAGTAGTTCCCAAAAACTCAGTTTTAATTAGTTGTACTGCTA
>CALMDL010000342.1 GCA_937864995.1 uncultured Candidatus Altimarinota bacterium
AAATCAAGTAATCATTCGAATAATACTTGTAAGAAAAAAGGCAAAAATGCTAATAAATCTATTATGTTCATTACTTTAAACATATGTTTTATTTTCTTTTTTGCACTAAATAGACGATAAAAATATTCAAGAGCAAATATAGAAGATATGATTCAATCAATGATAAAAAGCTCATTATGAAAAATTGTTTTATTATTTCAAACTGATTCAAAAACTATAACTCCTACAGAAAAAAGTATTAAAAAAATGATTATTAAATTTAAAATAACTCATAATTTATTATTTGAATCGTCCAAAATATTTCTAGGTTTTACTAGTTTTATTTTTTTTGTTTTTGTTTTTTCTCATCCAATATGAAGAATTGATTTTATGAAATTGCTTATAAGCATAAATATAAATTAAAATTATATTTATTATATTTTACTATAAAACTTCAATTTTTACAAAAAAACGAGTATTTTTTTAAAAAAAGATTTAATTTTTTTGGGCTTAATTATATAATAAAAATTAGATATTTATTTTCTATAATAATTTCATACATGACTAAAAATTTAGATATTCAAAAAGATATTGAAAATGCTTCAAATAAGATAAAAGAATTAAAAAAAGAATTATCAAAAAAAATAGTATGACAAACTCAAATGATAGATAGTTTATTAATATGACTTTTTGCACAATGACATATTTTGGTTGAGTGAGTTCCATGACTTGCAAAAACTCTTACTATTGATACATTGAGTAAAACTCTTGATTTATGATTTAATAGAATTCAATTTACTCCTGATTTATTACCTAGTGATTTAATCGGTAGTGAAATATACAATTCAAAAACAATGGATTTTGATATAAAAAAAGGTCCAATATTTAATAATTTTATATTGGCTGATGAAATAAATAGAGCCCCTTCAAAAGTACAATCTGCTCTACTTGAAGCTATGTCAGAAAAACAAGTTACTATTTGAAAAAATAGTTTTATTTTAGATAAACCTTTTATAGTTTTGGCTACTCAAAACCCAATTGAACAAACAGGTACATATAAATTGCCAGAAGCACAACTTGATAGATTTATGTTAAAAGTTAATGTAGATTATCCAAGTTATGATGAAGAAAAAGAAATGTATAAAAAAATGATATGAATTGATGAAGAAAAAATTAATAAAATATTGGATAAAAAAGATATATTCATAATTCAA
>CALMDL010000343.1 GCA_937864995.1 uncultured Candidatus Altimarinota bacterium
TAAATTAGATAACGAGAAAATTGTTTGGGATAATAATTACAAAAGAAGTGCTTGATCATTAGACATTGATAAATATAGCTTTAAAAATTTCTTTTTATATATATTTAATCCACCAAAAATTGATATAATAAATGATAATAATAATCCAGATAATACTAAAATAATAGAAGAAAGTTTAATTATTAAAATTTTTAAAAGAAATAAATTATTATGAAACGAATGAGACTTTCATATATTAGAATGATTTATTGATATTAAATATGATGATTTAATAGTTAAACAAATTAATAATGATTATGATATATATGTAAAAAAATGAAAACTTAATTACACAAGTAATAATAAAAAATATATATGAGATTTAAGCTGAAAATATATATTTATACCAGATCATAGTTTTAGTAATTTAGAAATATTATTATATGATGATTATGAAAAAGTATTATTTTGATGAAGCAAAATTAAAATAATATGAAACTTTAATGTTAAAACAATTAAAAATGACTTAAAAATATTTTTTGATAGCTTAAGTAATCTATATAATGTGTTATCACCAATAGAAAATCAACTATGAATTAATGAATTCTCAATAAAATATAATTATAATGAAAATATGTTTTATATTGAAAACGAAAAAATAAGTGTTAAATTAAAATGAATAGCAATATATTCATTAATATATAATAAAAAAGAATACTCTCCAAAACCTACTTCAATATATGATTTTGAAAATAACTTAAAACTAATTAAATAAAAAATGACACAAAAATGAGCGAAAATAATGGCTTCACTAGCTTTATTATGAATAATAATATCTATAGTTTGAACTGGATTAATGTTTATGTTATGAAACAATAATAATAATTCTGAAGTAGAACTTACACCTGAACAAATAGCAGAAATTCAAGCTATGATTAATTCTCAAAGTTGAAGTATAACTTCAACTTGAGAAGTATCTTGAACATGAAATATAATAGAAACTAACAAATAATTGATGAATTTAAATACTAGAATAACTTGACCTGCTTGAGCATGAGTTAACTCAACAGTTGATATAATATCTGATTTATACGCTGAACTTGGTTATGATTTAATAACAGACATAGAATACGAATCAAGAATAAAATGATGAGTAAATTTTTTTGATGTAAATATTTCTGATAAAAACGAAAAATTTCTTACAAAATATGTAGATATAGTACTTGCTTTTAATGCTGAAAGTTTAGAAAAACAAATGCATAGCTTAAAACAAAATGCTACTATAATTATAAACAGTAAATGGATAAATAAACTAAAAGAAAAAGGTTTAAATTTTGATAATTTTAATGTCTTAGAACTTGAAATTACTGATAAATATGATAATACTTACCTACTTTGAATATATGCTAAATATTTAAATCTAGATTTAAATATTATACTTGAAAAAATAGAAAAAGTATTTGCAAAAAAATGAACTGATACAGTAGA
>CALMDL010000344.1 GCA_937864995.1 uncultured Candidatus Altimarinota bacterium
ACAAAAAATAATTTTGAATTTGTTATAGAAAAAATAAAAGAATTAGAAAAAAATGCAGAAGAAAATAGTGACTCTAATTCAGCAAATAAAAAAACTGAAAATCCTGATAAAACTGATGATTCTAGTAATAATTCTTGAAGTTCAGAATGAAACAATAAAGATTCAAACAATACTGAAACATGATTAAGTGATAAACAAAAAGAAGTAATAAAAGAATATCAAGAAATGCTTAAAAAAGATCAAAATTCTAATAGTGATTCTTTTAATAAAATTTATGAATGAGCAGGTGATTATAGTGTATATGAAAATATATATGATAATAGTTTACTTGAAAATAAAATAGAAAAAGATTGGTAAAAAAAACTCCAAATTAATTTGGAGTTTTTTTTATGCTTTTTTAAAAAATTCAGTTCTTAATACCATATTTCCAGATTCTATTAATTCTGGATCATCAGTTAATTTTATTTTTGTAAATTTATCTCATCTTTTTATATTTTGACCTCATTTAACTGGTAAGTCTTTTATAGCCATAACAGTGTCTCAAGCATTTAAAATGTTTCAGTGAGCGTCTTTTACTACTATTTCTTCTTCAACTTCATTTGAAGTAGAATCACCATTTTCATCATAAGACCAGTTATCCCAATCTACATCATTATAATCTTTTGCCATATTTTAAAATTATTTAATAAAGTATCTGTTTTCTATATAATTTAGTATTTCTCCAGCTATATTTATACCAGTTGCTTCTTCAAGTCATTTGAATCCAGGAGATGCATTTACTTCACAAATTCTATATCAATTATCTTTATCAAAAAGTAAATCAACTCAACAAATATCAAGTCAGATAAGATTAGTTGCTTCAATTGCAAGTATCTCTTCTTTTTCATTTACTTCGTGTTTGTATACACTTCATCCTCATGAGAAATTTGCTTTAAAATCTCAATCTTTTCATTTCCTAAGCATAGATGCAATAACTCTTCATCCTACTAAAAATATTCTTAAATCTTGTCATGCTTTTTCTCAAATATATTCTTGAAGTAATAATACTTTGTTTAGTTTAACTAAACTTTCTTCAAGCATTTCAAGTATATCTTCCAATTCTCAACTATCTTTTACTTTTATTATACCTTTTCAAGCATGTCAGTCTAATTTTTTAAGTATGATTGGATAGTTTAGTTGTTTTTCAATAAAACTAATATTAGGCATACCTTTTAAAAGTATTGTTTTAGGTACAGGAAGTCTATTTATAGCCAATTTTTGTAATGATAAAAATTTATCATTTGCAAGTAATCTAGCTTTGTTTGAATTTATTATATTTACTCAAGCGTTTTCTAAAAAATCAATAATTGAGTTTATTTGCTATGATGAATCCATTCTAGGAATTACTAGATCAGGAAGTTTTGCAGGTTCATTTTTGATAAATAATTTTTCTTCAAGAGATCAATCAATAATTAATTCGATGTCTTCGATAGCAACATAATCTAAGTTAAGTTTTCTGTTTTGAGCTTCCTCGATTATTCTTTTTACTCAGTGAGCATTTCTATTTCTATCATTGTCCAAAATCCATATTTTCATCTCTATTAAAAATATTAATTTATAAAATATTGCAGAATTTTATCAATTAATATTTTTAAATCAAATAATTATTAAATAATTTCTTTTTACTTGTATTTTTATAAAATTAAAATAATATATAATATATTGTTTTTGACTTATTTTAAGCTATTTTTATGGAGTACAAGATATTGAAATCACTTAGATTTGCATTGAAATTGCCGTTTGTTATTAGAT
>CALMDL010000345.1 GCA_937864995.1 uncultured Candidatus Altimarinota bacterium
AGCTTTTAATTATATAGAAAAATTTAAAGATAAAAAAATAATTATAGATTTTCTTGTTATTGATGAATTCTATAAGGTTAGTTCTGATAATGATAAAGAAAGATCATCTAGTTTACAAAAAGTAATTATAAATTTTACAAAAATAAGTAAACAAAGATATTATCTGACACCAAGTATAACTGATGTTAAATGAAATGTACTTATAAAATGAATGGATATTTTAAATAAAATAGATTTTAATACTGTTTTTCTTAATATATACGATCAGTATAAAAATATTGAAAATGAAAAAAAGGAACAGGTTTTTTTAGAAATCATGAATAATTTGTGAAAAACAAAAACTTTAATATATGCTTGAACTTTTCCTGCAATAACTGAATTAATAAATATAGTTTCTGATAACCTTTCTGATACAGAAGAAAAATTATGTTTAGAATTTTATAATTGGCTAGAAATAAACTATACAAAAAATTGGGATTTATTAAAAATTTTAAAAAAATGATATGGTATTCATAACTGAAGAATTCATCGTTCTTTATGACAAATTCAGATAAAATTATTTGAAGAAAATAATTGATTAAATTGAATTATATCAACTTCTTCAATTATTGAGTGAGTAAATACTTCAGCAAAAAATATTATTATTTGGAAGGCTAAAAATTGAAATACAAATTTAAATAAATTTACTTATAAAAATATTATTTGAAGAGCATGAAGAATGTTTAAATATTTTATTTGAGATATTTATGTTTTAGACAATAGTAATAAATTGGAAGATAATTCAACTCAACTTAATTTAGAAATAAATGATGATGTTCTAATTTCTATTGATGCAAATGATGATAATGAAAATGGTATAACTAATGAAAAAAGAGAAAAGATAATAGAACAAATTTATTCAATAGATAATTTTCTATGAAAATGAGTATTTCAAAAATTGATAAAAGACAATAAAATTCAAATTACTAATTCTGAGGTAATTTTAAAAATTTTAAAAAATATGCAAACAAATAGTAAAAGTTGGAATTGATTTTTACACTTAAATTCTGAAAAATTTGAAGATTGGGAATATTTTTGTA
>CALMDL010000346.1 GCA_937864995.1 uncultured Candidatus Altimarinota bacterium
TATAAAAATAATAAATTTTCATAATCAAAAAAATCTATATGTCTTAAGTGATAAAAATCAAATTACATTATAAAATAAATTTTGATAAATTAATTTTAATGGTAAATCTATTAAATTATCTTTTATTTTCTCAGCTTTTTTAAAATACTCACTATTATTAATAACTAAAAATCATCAATTAACTCATGAGATAACCTTATCTCTACCAGTAGAAAAAATAGCCAAATCTCAAAAAGATCCATGTTTCAAATCATCATATTTTGATCAAAGTGAGTGTGCACAATCTTCAATTAATAGTAAATTATACTTTTGAGCAACTTCACTTATTTTTTTTATATTAGCACTTTTTCAAAAAGTATGTTGAATAATAATTGCTTTAGTTTTTTCTGTTATTTTTTCTTCTAATAATTCATAATCTATAGATAAAGTTTTTTTATCAATTTCAGCATAAATTGGAGTAGCTTTTGCTTGAATTAAAGAATTAATAACAGAAATACAAGTATATCAATTAACAATTACTTCATCATCTTTTTTTATTCATATCATTTTTAATCAATGAAATAATGCACTTCTAGCATTGTAAAATGATACTATTTTACTATCATGTAAATTTAGATAATCAAGCATTTTATTTTCTATTTTAAAAACTCACATTCATTTCCTGATTTTATATGATTTATATGTCATGTAAGCTATTGATTTTAAAAAATGGTTTTTACTTATTGTTGTAAAAAATTCTGCTATTAATGTTTTTTTCATAAAAGTTGGTTTAAGTTTAACTTTGCTCTTCTTCACTCAAAAAGAAGAATATCGTCTTTTTTTATTTTATTTAAATTATTTATTACATTATTAAGTTTAAATCATCAAGAGATTAATCATTTAGTAAATTCATTTTTATAATTTATTCATACATAAAATACTTTATTACAAAGTTCTTTCTTTGCAATTTTTTTTCACAATTCAAAATGTATTTCTTTTGCTTTATTTCATAATTCTAAAATATCATCTATAATTAAAATTTTATCATTTATATCTGAAAAACTATTTAATGTTTCAAGTCATGCTAGTAATCATCATTCTGAAAGATTATATGTATCATCAATTAGAATATTGTTTTTAAAATTTATTACTGACAATGTATTTTCAGGCATTTTTAAATCAAGTAATGCATCTTTAATTATATCTTTAT
>CALMDL010000347.1 GCA_937864995.1 uncultured Candidatus Altimarinota bacterium
ATTTTAATGTGTTTTTTATACTTGTTTTAAATTTAATAATTTTCTACAACTAGCGTCATCAATTGTTTTTGTTTCTCATTTTATAGTAACAATTGATTGATTAGATGTTAATGTTGGAGTTCTATCTCATAAACTTCAATAATTTATTCTTTTGTCCTTACATTTTTCTAATCTATTTCAGATATATTCATTACTTAAATTTGAAACTATTATTGCATAATCCTTTTTAGTATCTCTTCAATCTATATCTTTTTGACATCTATATCAGTAAAAATCAATTACTCAATCACTTCTTTTTTCATTGTATTTTAATGTTTCACAAATTCAATCTTGACTCATTTCATCAAGTATTTTTTTTGTTTCAAGTATTTCACTAACACTTACAGCTATTTCTTCTCTTTCTGCTTCTACTATATCATTTGTACATTTTGAAAGTAAGCTAGCTCAACCTATTAATACAGTTGCAGATAACATTACATTATATCAAATTCTTTTTAAACTCATTTTATTTTTTATTTATTAAAATCATTTATATCTTTGCAAGATTCTCACATTAATAATCTAGCTTTTTTACCTTCAAGAATTGATCATTTTCAGTTAATTATTACTGAGTTTCATCAATCAGTTAATATTTGGCTTATTCTTATACTTGTTTCTAAATCAGAACATGAGTATTTTGTTCATTTAAGACTTACTTTTCAAGAAAAAGGTAATAATTTTGTATTTATTTCTCAATTTCATTCTTCACATTGAAAAGTTTCAGTTGATAATTTATATGGACCTTGTTTTTTTTCAGTTGTTCATGTTAAAGTACATCTTTTTTTCAAATAACTTAATTCATTTACTATTGTTTCAATGTCTTCTGTTGTTTCAATTACTTGAGAATTTGTTTCAGAAGATAATCCATAACTTGTATATTTATAATCTGGATTTACATTTGCATTAACTTGACCAAACATCATTGCACTACTTAAAAATAAAGCATTTTTTAGGCTCATATATTTTTTTAATTTTTAAAAATGTTTTATGATATTAAGTAAAATATTTAAAAAGTCAACAATAAAGATATATTTTTTCATTTTTATTTGACTAGTTTTAAAATCATTATAATATATGTAGTATAACTTTTCTTACTTTTCTAACTTTTTATAAATATGCATGATAAGAAATGTGAAATGAAATTATATGGAACTACTAGTATATGACCTAAATGACAATTGGTAATACCAAAAGAAGTTAGGGAATTGTTGTGACTAAATACATGAGATAGTATTACAGTTGTTGTTAAAGATGATAGATTTATTGGTCTTGTTAGAAATAACGATTTAACTGAACTTATCGAATTTGTTAAACTTGAAAGTAAATAATATTTAATAAAAAAATAATATAATATATGAAAAAAATAATTTTGATTTTAATTTTATCAATTTTAACACTTTCATCTTGTTCTAAAGAAGAGGAAGTTGTATCAATTGAAAAAAAAGATTTTATAATAGATGCTAAAAAAATTTGAGATTTTGATAATGAAGCAGTTATTAAAAAAACTTGAAAAATGGATTCAGTTCAAAATATTTCTCTAAGTTCAAATGCAAATGGTAGAGTTAAGTCTATATTTGTAAAAAGCGGAGATAATGTTGTAGAATGACAAACGTTAGCTATTTTAGATGATAGTATTGCAAATTATTATTTAACATTAGAAACAACAGACAATAATTTAAAATCATCTAAAAATTGACTTGAAAATGCTCAAAACAATTTAGAAAAAGCAAAATTAAATTATGAATCAACAAAAGTTAAATTAGATAAAGCTATTTGAGATATAGAAAGAAATTTAAATAATTTAGAATTATCAGATTCTACTACTAGCTCTTCAATTGAAATCGATAAAATAAATAATTCAATTAATAGATTAAATATTGAATATACAAATTTATTAACATCAAATGATGAAACTTTATCTTGATTTAAAAGAACTATTGATAAAGAATTTGTAGTTTTAAATAATTATTTAAGTGATGTTACATATTTTTCAGATGAAATTTTAGGTGTAACTGAATTAAATAAAACAAAAAATGATGATTATGATAAATTTTTATGAATAAAAGATACAAATCAAAAAAGAGATAGTGAAAACAAATTGAGAGATTTAATTTATAAAAAAGATAATGTATTAAAAAATACAATTATTACAATAAATTCAGAGGAAGATTATAAAAAATATATTGAACTTATTAGTTCTACTTATGAAGAAATTGTTTCTTTATTAACTAGTTTAGACACTACTTTAACAAATACTACTTCTAGTATTGGATCTATAAGTGAATCTCAAATATCTATTTTTAGATGATTAATTACATGATATAAAGCTCAATACAATTCTTATAAATCTTCTTTTTTAGCATTTTCAAATTCTGTATATAGTTTTTTAGAAACTTATAAAAATACTCAAGCTTCACTTTTAAAACAAATTGAAAATTTAGAAAAAGATAAAAATATTTATATTAAATCATTGGATTTAAATAAAGATACAGTTAATTCATCTCTTCTTGAAGCAAAAACTAGTAGAGAATTAAAACTTAAAAATTTAGATCTTCTAATAAAAGATGCACAAAATCCGAT
>CALMDL010000348.1 GCA_937864995.1 uncultured Candidatus Altimarinota bacterium
ATATTATCGTCATATATTCAAGCTTCTCAATCATTTATCTCTATATGCTCTTGAATATCTAATAAATATTTATATGTATTTAAAGAGTTAGTTATAAAATTTCTTTCAGATTCAATAAGATCATTTTCTATTTTTCTGTACTCTATAGTTCATTCACCAGATTGAATTCAATCTAGTTGTGGATATTTTGTTTTTAATGACTCTTTGCTTTCTTCATAAGTTTTAGTTATTTGCCATAACTCATTTAAATTATCTATAATTTTTTTTATTTCAATTTGCTTATTGTAATCTTTTGAATCTAAATATATATTTCATAATAAATTAATACTATTTTGGTAAGTACTATTGATTTCTTGTATTTCTTTTAAGTAATCTTTAAGAGAATTTCATAAATAACTATCAGTTTCTATATTTTGTATAGAGTTTATTATCTCAGAAGATTTTTCTATATTTCAGTCATAATTATTTATAGACTCTGAAAGAGTTTTACCTATATTTTCTAAATCATTAGAAGTTTCTTGATTATTTATAGATTTATTTGAGAAAAATAATGACATATATATAACTAATAATACTATCATTCAAATAATTCATTTTCATATAGAATATAAATTTTTCTTTAAATCATTTCATAATTTTCATCTACCTTTTCTGTAAAAATAATTTCATAATAAATATATTACTAATAGAGAACTTATAAAAAAGCTTAAAAATTCAGAATAATTTCATTTCTCAAGTAAATCATTTTTGTCTGAAATAGTATATAAAAAAGATACTATAATAGAAGATATAAAATAAACTAAATGAATTAATAAATTGATCATTTTACTTTTAAAATCTACTTTCCAATTATTTTCTTTTATATTTTCTATAGAGTTATTTAAATTTTCTTTTTCAATTTTACTTTCTTTTATTTTTTTAAATTTAAGTGTATTATTCAAATTTAATGAATTATCAATTGTATTTACCAATTCTCAACAATGTTTACATTTTATTGCTTCAGATTGTATTTCTTCAGCACAGAAAGGACATTTTTTCATATTATGAAAAATTAAAAAATAAATTTGGAGAGACTTATTTTTCAAACAAAAAAGGGCAATTTATAAGCCTTAGATGTTTGCAGACAATCCAACCCAACAATATCAAAAAGATAAAGGTGCATACGGCAATATAAATT
>CALMDL010000349.1 GCA_937864995.1 uncultured Candidatus Altimarinota bacterium
TATGGAATTGCTTCTGTATAAGCAGGAACTCAATATTTTTTTGATAAATCTAAAGCTTTATATATATATGGCATTACTTTTGACTTTTGAGGAACAACACTATCTTTATTTTTGTCAGCACTTCACAAAATATGAACAAAGGCAAATTGAAACTGTGTAACTTTTAAATCAATTAATAATTTAGCAAGAAGTGGAATCTCTTTATAATTATCTTTTGTAATAACTGAGTTGATTATTACTAAACAATTTAAATTTCTAAGATTTATTAATCATTTAACAACCCTATTCCAAGCTCAAGGCGTTCATACTTGTTTATCATGAGTTTCCTTTTTAAATCAATGTATAGATGGACTAAATTCTGTAACTCCTGCTTTTATTAAATCTTGTACATACTCTATATTATCAAAATTAGTTCAATTTGATTGAATTTGAATTTGAATATATCATACTTCTTTTGAATACCTGACGGCTTCTATTAAGTTAGGATGAACAGTTGGTTCTCATCAAGTAAAAACTAAAGATCTAGCTCATAAATTATACTCATTTAAAACTATAGTTTTAATTTCATCTAAAGTTCTTGGTTTATATTTATATCTTTTATCTCATTGAACACAAAAAGTACAATGATTATTACATGCAAAACCAACTTTTATATCAGCTCTCTTCATAAAATATAATTATATTATAATAATTTCTCACCTTTTCTAAGCTTTTCTCTATAAAATAGAATTGTTTTATCTAATTCTTGTAATTTTCAAAGTATTTCCTTTTCTTGTTCACTTGAAATAATTATATCAAAAATACCTCAATCCTTTATAACTATTCTTTTATTTCAAAGTAATGCCAATATTGGATCATGTGTCGCTATCAATATTATTTTATCTTCTTTTACCAATAAGTCTAAAGCTTTTTTTCTATCAACTCAAGCATTCTCAATTTCATCAATTAAAACTATAGGAGATTTACTTAAAATTGCAACATCAGCTATCATTAAGGCTCTAGATTGTCCTCAACTAAGAGATGTTATTGGAGTACTTCAATCAAAATTTTCTCAAGCTAAACTATTAGCTTCTTGTATAACTTTTTCTGCAATATCAATAGAATCTTTTATACCTCTGCTTTCAGCATGCAATTTTATAAAATCTAAAACTGTTAAATCCATTATAAAGTTCATATTTTGACTTAATTGAGCTACCAATTTAAAGTCACTTGAATATCTAAGAGTTTTTGGTGGATTAACTCAATTCACAAGGATTTCTC
>CALMDL010000350.1 GCA_937864995.1 uncultured Candidatus Altimarinota bacterium
TAATTAATTTTTAATCAAGATTCTACACTTCAAGTATTAAAAAAAATATTATTATCTTTTATTTCTAATCAATGCTCTCAATTTTCATTATTTTTATAAAAAACACTTTCAAAAGTGTTTTGATTTTTATTTGTAAAAGTATTAAATATTAGTATTGTAAATACAAATATTGTTATTATACCAAGAAATATTTTATTTATTGAAATCACTTTAAAATAATTTAGTAAATATTAGTTTTATTATATGAATTTTAGCTTTTTGTAAAGGTTTTTTATTATTTAAAATCATTATTAAAAATATCTAAAAAATCTGAAATTATTTCATTATTTTCTATTATTAATCATATTTCTCTATTTTTATCTAAAGAATAACTTGAAAAATTTTCACTTCATATAAAAATATATTTTTCATCTATTAATATTGCTTTGGCATGCATTTTATGTTTTGGTATTTTTTTTATTTCTATACCAGAATTAATTAATTTTTTGGTATTTTCATCATTTACTGCAGTTTCAGGGATTATCGCACTTATTTTGATATTTTTTAATTTTTTTATTTCTATTAATTTATTATTTATTTCATTATCGTTAAAATATTGAATATATATTTTAATGTCTTTTTCAGCACTCTCAATTAAATTTAATATTTTATTTCTAGAATATGAAGGGGATAAAACAAGATTTTCATTATATGGAGAAATTGCTAATCAATTAAAATCATTATAAAAAATTTCTTTAAGTATTTTATTTATATTATGGTCTTTTATAATTAGGAAAAAATCTCTATTTTGTGTAAAAGTTGAGTAAGTTAAATTTCAAGTTGACACAATATTTAAGTCATCAATTAATATCATTTTACTATGATTTAGTGCATAATTTTTTGTATTTGACCAAACTATATCAATATTATTTTTTTTTAATTCATTAAAAGTTTTATCATTTATATTATATGCCATATATGGATCTTTTTCTAAAATAACTTTTACCTCTACTCATCTTTTTTTTGCTTTAATTATAGCTTCTTTTATTCTCTTTTCTGTAAACATATAAACTTCAATATATACATATTTTTGAGAATTATTTATTAATTCTATTATTTTATTATGTAAATCTTTTGAAGGAGTAGAATATAGTTTTATTTCATTTATTTTTTCTATTTTTTCTAAGTCAAAATTTTTTATTTTATTTTCTACTTCTAAATTATATTTATTATTTTCTAATTTTTCTTTGTGAAAATTATAATATTGTTCAAAATTGAATATTGAAAATATTATAAAAAAGATAAATATTAAAAATATTGTAATTATTTTTTCTTTTTTCATTTTTTTAAATTTAATATACAAAAAAACTCCTTTTAATTTTAGGAGTTTTTTAAATTAACCAAATATTTTTTCAAATACTCATCATTTATTTACATCTATTTTCCTTTCTTTTGCTATTTCTTCAAATAACTCTCTTTCTTTTTTGCTTAATTTTTTAGGTATTTTTATAGATATTTCTATATATAAATCTCATTTTTTATCATTATTTATATATTTTATACCATCTCAAGATATTTTTATTATATTAGAATGTTCAGTTCAAGCTTTTATCTCTATTTTTCTTTTTCAAATTATAGGAATATTTATTTCTTTTGTTGCTCATAAAACTGCTTCTACAACATCTATTTCTAATTCATAATGTAGATCACTTCAATCTCTTTTTAGTCATTTTTCTTCTTGTTCAACTTCAAATTTTATGTATAAGTCTCAAGATTTATTTGTTCATATTCAATGATTTCATTCTCAGGTCATTTTTATAATCATACCTTCATCAATTCAAGCTGGGATATCAACTTCAATTTCTTTTTTAATTACTTTTCTTTTTTCTCAATTACAATCATGACATATATTTTCAAAAGTTTCTCATGTTCAACCACAATTATCACATGTTACAGTTTGTTGAATCATTCAAAACATACTTTGAGTAGTATGTGTAACTTGTCATCTTCCATTACATTTTTGACAAGTTTTTTTACCACTTCAACCTTCTCAATTACAAGTAATACAAGTTTCTTTTTTGTTAAAACTTATTTTTTGTTTTCATCAAAAAATACTAGTTTTTAAATCTATATTTAATCTATATTCTAAATCTTCTCAAGCAAAATTTGTTTTTCTTTTTCTTGATTGTCATCAATTAAATCATCCTCAAAAAAATGATTCAAAAATATCTCACAAATCTACATCTACTCAACCATTAAATCATCAACCAAAAGGGTTTCATCTACCATTAGCATCTCAAAACATATCATAATTTTTTCTTTTAGATTCATCACTTAATGTTTCATATGCTTTGTTTATTTCTTTAAATTTTTCTTCGGCTGCCTTATCTCAAGCATTTCTATCAGGATGATATTGCATAGCCAATTTTCTATATGCTTTTTTTATTTCTTCATTAGAAGCTTGTTTATCAACTCATAAAACACTATATAAATCCATTTTTATTATTTATTTAATTATTAATCTAAAAATATATTATAAAAAAAAACTTAAATGTAAAGATAAAAAAAACCTTTCAAATTGTCTAAGAATAGTATATTTAAAAGGATTTTTATTTTTTTAGAATGGAATATCTTCTATAGAAATTTCTTCTTCTTGTTTAGGAGATGATTTTCTGATAGCAGGTGATGCGTTTTCATTTGAAAATGAATTACTTTCAGTATTTTCATTTTTAGAATCAAGCATTATCATATTTTCTCAAACAATTTCTGTTTTATATCTTTTTGTTCAGTCTTGTGCTTCCCAAGTTCTTGTTTGAAGTCTACCTTCTATAAAAACTCTTCTTCATTTCCCACAGTATTGCATAGCAATTTCTGCTAATTTTCACCATAATACTATATTGTGAAATTCTACTTGTTCTTGTTTATTTCCGCTTCAGTCAACCCAATTTCTATTTGTTGCAACAGAGAAACTTAAAACATTTTGTCCATTTGGTGTTTGTTTTAATTCTAAATCTTGTGTAATTCTACCAATAACT
This sequence comes from uncultured Candidatus Altimarinota bacterium, assembly GCA_937864995.1. Lineage (GTDB taxonomy): Bacteria > Patescibacteriota > Gracilibacteria > BD1-5 > UBA6164 > JABWCI01. The sequence continues at coordinate 3,015 of CALMDL010000350.1, forward strand.
TGTGCTTTGTTTAAATCCATATGTATTGTTTTAATAAAATAATTTTTAGAAATTTTTTTTAATTTCTTTACTTATTATACATATATTTTATAAAAATCAAGAGAAAATATATAAAAGTATATAAAAAGTATATTTAATTGTATTAAAAATTAAAAAAGTCAAGTTAAAAGTACAAATATATATGTTTAGATTTTTGCCTACTATTTTTAATTATGTTAATATTTACTAAATAACTATTTGTTAAAAAATACATATGTTTAAAAAAGTATTTATTATATTTGCTACATTTTTTATATTAAGTATAAATTCTGATTTTGCTTACTCAGCAAATACTACTAATAATGTTGAAGACCAAACTTATACTACATTGTGAGTTGTTGATTTAAAAACTTTCAATGAATATAGATATAAAATTACTGATCAATATCTTGACTTAAGAAATAAATTTGAGGTGGATTGAAAAATTGACCAATATATTGCTGCAAGAATTTTATTGTATGCAAAAGAAGGTTTAAATTATCTACCTGATAGTTTATCAAATAAAAACTATTATAATTATTTAAAAAGTTCAATTGAAAAATGAGTTAAATATCCTGAGAATTCATCATATTTTGAGGAAATTGCAACTTCAATTGAAAATTATTTAGAAAAAACTACAATTCAAAAAATCACTTGAACAGTTGAAGCATATCCATCTACATGAAATGCTCCTTTAACTGTAACATTAAGATGAAATGTAAAAGATCCTACTTGAACTAAATTAGAAAATTATAATTATACATGGTGGATTAATGAATGAGGTAAAAGAAAAGTAATTGGTAATAAAATTTCTTTAACTTATATATTTAAAGAAGAATGAAATTTTGCTGTATTTTTAGATGTAACTTCAAATCATAAAAATAGTTTATGATATACTGATGTATTACCATTTTCTTCTAGAGCTAATATAGTTGTAAAAGAAAAAATCGCATCTATATTATTAAAAGTTAATAGTGAAAATTTAGGTCAACAAGAAGAACTTAAATTTTTACCAGAAGATGCTAAATATGGTTTATTGTTTGATGCTACAAGTTCAACTCCAACTTCTTGAAGTAAATTTACTAAAACAGAATGGGATTTTTGAAATGGTGTAACTAGAACAAATACATGAGGACCAAAAATAGAAAGAGTTAGTTATTGAAGAGAAGGTGATTTCACTGTTAAATTAAAATTAACTACAAATGAAAATAAATCTGTTGAGAGAAAATTCATATTAAAAATTCATAATCCTATTGCTACAATAAAATCTTCAAAAGAAGAATGATATATGTGAGAAAAATTTACTTTTTCTGCAAATCCAACTTGAAGTAATACAAATTTAACATATGCATGGAAAATTATTGATATAAAAAATGATACAGAATTATTAAACAAAAATTCTTCAACATTTACACACACTTTTACTGAAAAATGAAAATATAATGTAAAATTATTTGTTACAGATGCATCATGAGATACAGATGTTGATTATAAAATTATACATATAAATTCTAGAGCGCCAGAAGCAAAATTTGCTTATAAAATTCCATATTCAAATAAACCTAATACTGTATTTTTAGATGCTAGTTCATCTTTTGATGCTGATTTTAGTGATGATTGAAAATTACAATTTTCTTGGATTATAAATTGAGAAAGAGTAAATTTAGATAGTCCTAATTTTAATTGATCAAATTGATATTATACTTTTTCATCAATAGGAGAACAATCAGTAGTTTTAGAAGTTACTGATCCAGATGATATGACTTCTCAAGCAACTCAAAAGATAAGTATAAAATCTATATTATCAGTTGAATTCTTTGCATTACCTAGAGTTGTTCAAAGAGAAAAACCTGTTAGATTTGTTGCTGATTCTCCAAAAGCTAGTTTTTTTGAATGGGATTTCGGTGATTGATATAAAGAATGATGAAAAACAGATAGTATTACTCATAATTATAGTAAATCATGAGTATATACTGTAAAACTTAAAGTAGTTGATGAAAATGATAATTTTAATACATTTTCAAAAAATGTTTATATTTGAGATACAGATGAACCATTTGCATTTATTACATTAAAAGATTCTAAATCAAATGTGATAACATTTGATAATAGTGCATGTAATTGAGAATGAGCATATATTGTTAATAGAGTTGATACATTTACTTTTTCTTGAGAAGAAAGTTTAGATGTAACTTGAGAAAATAAATGATTATCATATTCATGGAAAATGGGAACTAATATTTATACTAGTGAAAGTTTTGCAAAAAAATTTGATGAATTATGATGTTCTAAAGTTAAACTTACTGTAAAAAGTAATAAAAATTGAAAAGAATCTACTCAAGAAATAAATGTTAAAACTGAAAATTTAAAACCAGTATTATCTAGTTTAGATATTAGAGTAAAAGATACTGAATCTGATCCTGTTTTGGTTACTTTAAATGCACTTTGAGCAAAAGATTTAGATTGAGTAATTCAATCTTACTTATGGTATTATTATACTGATATTGATCCAGAACCTCAAGATTTTAGAGCAACAAAAACAGCAACAACAACATTTGTATTACCAAAAGTAACATGAAATTATTATTTTGTTGTTGTAATGAAAGATAACAATGAAGCTAGATCTAATTCAGAAGAATTAAGTTGATCAAAATATTTTATTACTTTAACAGGTGATAATGTAAATACTCCAATTGTTGATTTAAGTGTTAATAATAACTCTGTTTCTATTTGAGATGAAGTTGTATTTACTTCAAATGTTGAAAATATTTTATGACAAAATTTAAATTCTAAAGTATCTTTTTCTTGGGATTTTGACGGTGATTGATTTTATGATAAAGAAACTACTACAAATTCTGTTAGTCATAAATATGAAAGTTCATGAGAAAAATTTGCAAAAGTAAAAGTTAAATATAAATGATTTTCAAACACTAAAACAGTTACAATAAATATTGCAAATGTTTTAAAACCAGATTTTGATTATGTTTCTATATGAAATGATTATGTATTTTTTGATACAAGTCTTTGAAATGCTACAAGTTATTTATGGGATATGTGAGATGGTAATAAAATAACTAAATCATGATCTTTTACATATACTTATACTGATTGAAAATCAAATCATTTAGTTACATTAAAAACATCTGAATGAACTAAATCTAAAGAAATTTCTAAAAAAGTTTTTAAAGATTTATGAAATTATATTAAAGCTAAAAAAGAATGATTAATAGTATTTTCAAATTTAGAAATAAATGAAGAAGATGTTATTACAATTGAAGAAAAAGGTAAAAATGCATATTTTTATTTATGAGCAAGTTCAGGGGATATAATTAATTATGTTGCTGATTTTGATATAGCATATGATTCTGATTTAAATTGATGAAATGATGATGATGAAGATAATAAATTTCAAGATAGTTATATAACAAAAAATGCAATTTTAGTTGAATTAAATAATTCTAGAGAACAAGTAGTAAGACTTTATACAAAAGATATTACTTGAAATGTTATATCTTCAAGAGATGTAAAAATAATTAAAACATATGTCGAAGAAGCAATTGATGTAAATACTATAGTTTTTGAATGAGTTTCAGAATCAATTAAATTTAAATTGGAAAAAATTAAAACAGAAGTTTCTAATTTTCCAAAAGAAAATAAATTAAAATGATTAATGTATGTTCAAAAATTAAAAGAAGAATGGAATGATAGTAGAGAAAAAACTAATATTATAATCGAATTTGAATGATATATTGAAGAATCTGCGATTCCAAATAGTAAAGAATTAATTGATTTACTTGAGTCTTTATTAATAGAAGGAGATACAGATAAATCAGAAAAATCTATTGCTTTTAATGCATTAAAAAATCTGATTCCAAAAGATATAAAATGTATTGAGTCTACTGCTAGTGAATTAAAAGAATGATTAACTTGTTATGATTTACTTGTTGCAAAATTAGAAGTTATTTGAGAAAATTCAAATATTGATGAAAATAAAGAATTATGAAAAATGATTCTTGAAAATATAGCAGCAGATGAAATAATGACAGTCAAAGAAAAAACAGATTTTAAAGCAATTTTAAATACTTTTGTTTATTGATGAGTTTCAAATATTCCTACTGAAGAAAAAGAAGTTGTAGTTCAAGAAACTACTAATTCAGAATGAAATAGTATAATTGATATTTTTATTTGAATTTTGAAA
>CALMDL010000351.1 GCA_937864995.1 uncultured Candidatus Altimarinota bacterium
AATGGTGGGACATTCGGGGCTCGAACCCAAGACCTTCGCCTTAAAAGGGCGCTGCTCTACCTACTGAGCTAATATCCCGCTTCTCTAAAAAGCTAGTGTATTGTATAAAAAAAATTAGCAAATGCAAATCTTTTTTTCACTTTTTTTAAAGATTTTATATTTTTCTCTTAGGAATGAGAAAAACTCAGTCATAAACTACTATATTAGTAACGTTTTTTCAATCAAAAACAAACAAATCTTCTCATATTTTATAATCTTTTTCAACTTTTACTTTTTTTCATAAATTTAATTCATCTAATACATTCATATCTAGTTCTATAAAATTTTTATTTTTGAAAAGCATTTTTATATCAAAAAAATTATTTTTATCAAAATTTTCTAAAGTTTGGGAAAAACTTAAATCTAAGCTTCAAACTTTTGTTCTTCTCAACTCAGTAACATATGCTCAAGTTCCAAAAAAAGCTCACAAATCATATGCTATAGTTCTAATGTAAGTTCAAGCGCTTACTTTCGCTCTAAATTTAGCAGTTGGATAAACATATGATAAAAGTTCAATTTCATAAATGAAACAAGTTCTTTCTTTCATATCAAAATCTGTTTTCCCTCATACTATCATATCAATTGCCTTTCTTCAATTTATTTTTAAAGCACTATATTTTGGTGGAATTTGTTTTATATTTCAAGTAAAATTACTTTTTAATAAATCAGTTATTTTAGAAGTAGTTATATATTCTTTTGCAATATTTTTTTCAGAATCACTTATATAATTTACAGGTGTTCATAAATCATAACTATCTGATATACCATCAAAATTTACACTAAATTCATATTCTTTAGTGTCTTTTTCAAAAAAAGGAATTAATTTTGTATAATTTCAAACAGCAATTAAAAGACCTCCTGTTGCCAGAGGGTCTAGTGTACCAGTATGTCACATTTTTTTTATATTTAGTTTTTTTCTAAGTATTCTAAGTATATCAAAACTGGTATAATCTAAAGGTTTATCTATTAAATAAAACATAAATTATAAATCATAGTGAAAAGTTCCTGGAGATGAGAAAAATCTAGGAGTTGTATCTATTCAAAGTTCAGGTTGAATAAAATCAAATTTTCTAAAATTAAAATAACCTAAGTCTAAAAATACTTTTCATATCATATCATTTTTAGAAATATATTCACTTCTTCATACACAATTTGAAAAACATTCTCTAGAATCTGTTGAGTGATTTCTATTGTCTCATAAAACAAAATATTGATCATTTCACAATGAATATATTTTAGTATCTTTACTTATTCAAACAAATGTATATCAATTATTCTCTTCATTTAAATATTTTTCATCAATTTTTGTATATTGATTTTCTCATTTTGCTTTTATAAAAATATTACCATCTTCTATTTTAATAGTATCTCATGGAATACCTATAATTCTCTTTAAAAAATATTTTTTATTATCATTTACATATGGTTTGAAAACAATTACATCTCATCTATTAGGTTCTCAGACTATATATGAAATTCTATCTACAATTATAAATTCTCTATCATAATATGATGAGTACATTGATTGACCACTTATTTGAAATGGCATCGCAATAAATGTTCTAATAATAACTACTACTATAACAATAATTATTAAGTCTTTAAAGAAATCCAAAATTTCAGATGGATTTTTTTGTATTTGAATATTTTCTAGATTATCTCAATTATCAGTTACTTCATTAAGTTGAGAATTGTCTGTATTTTCAAGTGTTTCTTCACTTTCTTTTTTTCTAAATTTAAAAATCATTAATCTTTTTTTATTTTATTAATAAAAGTATTATATGTTTTTAAAAATAAAATCAATAAAAAGTACCTTTAGGTACTTTTTATTATTTATCATCATCTGTTTTAAGCCAATCAGGAATTTTCATTCAATCATCCCATAATTCAGTATCATTAGATTTATTATCATCTATTACAACTTCATTTGTTGATTTATTATTATCTGATTGTTGTTTAGATTTTGATGATTTTTTTGTAGAATTAGATTTTTTTTCTTTTTTAGAATTATTATCCTCATTATTTTGGATTAATACATTTAAAAAATCTTCATCTTTTGTTGTTTTTTCCTTTTTATCATCTGAAAAACTTCATTTTAACCAATCTGGCAAATTAGGTTCTTGTTCTGCAATAATTGGAGAGTCTTCTTCGACATCTATTTTTGTAAAATTATCTAATTCTTCTTTTGTTTCCAATTTTGGTTCTTCAATTTTTTCTTCAGAAATTATTTCTTCTTGTTTAACAACTTCTTCTGAAAAACTTCATTTTAACCAATCTGGTATTTCACTTACTTTTTCTACTGTTGATTCCTCTATTTTTGTTTCCAATTTTGGTTCTTCAATTTTTTCTTCAGGGACTTTTTCTTCTTGTTTT
>CALMDL010000352.1 GCA_937864995.1 uncultured Candidatus Altimarinota bacterium
ATTTATATTTAATTTACTTTTTGTTCAACCAATTTTTAGAAAGGGGTAAGTTATGAATAGACCTGCTCCTATGAAAGGGAAAGGTAAGAGGAAAACAGATCGACAGATTTGGCTTATGAAATATGAAAGGGATTCCAAAAAAATTGAAAGAGACTTTTCCCTTGTACATGATGAGATTGAAATTGATTCATTTAGTGTTTCAGAGCAAAACTTTAGAAAAACACCTGATAAAAAAGTAGAGTTTTTGCACTGTAAAAAAAATAAAAAAGAGATGAAAAAGTATAGCTTCAAAACATTTTTTTTAGCTATTATCTTTTTTTTCTCAAAACTGGTGAAAGCTTCCTGATTTTTCAGGAAGCTTTTATTTTTTAACTATTGATAAAATCAATAAAAAATATAAAATAACATTAATAAAATTTAAAAATATATATGAATAGAAAGGTAAGTGAGAGAGAATTAGAACAATTGCAGGAAAATCTTGAATATTCAGGGTGAGAACTTAGAGTGTTTTTAGCAGATATTCTTCCAGAAGATATAGAAATTAGACACAATATGGAAGATAGAATGAAAGAACTTGAAAATTTGGTAAATACTTATGGTTGAGTTGTTATTGTTAAACATATTCAAAATAAAAGTGTTCCTGATTATAATACATTTATTTGAGAAGGTAGACTTGATCAAATAATAGAGGAAATGCAAAGAGAAAATGGAAATATTTTGATATTATGAAATATTTTAAAACCAAAACAAATATATGCAATAAATGAAAAATTAAAACCTATTTGAGCAAAAGCATGGGATAGGGTAGATTTAATATTAAAAATATTTGAGAGAAATGCAAAAAGTAAAGAAGCTAAGTTGCAAATAGAACTAGCTTCAATCAAACATATGTGACCTCGTATTTTTGATATGTGAATGGAGTTATGAAAACAAGCTTGAAAAGGTAGTTGAGAATCAAATACAGAAATAATGAAAAGACATCTTCAAAGAAGACTTATAAATATCAAAGAAGAACTTGCACATTTTGAAAAAGTTAGAGCACAACATAGACAATCAAGAGATAGAAAATGAATAAAAACAGTTTGAGTAGTTGGATATACAAATGCATGAAAATCAACTCTTACAAATAGTTTAACAAAAAAATGAGTACTTGCTGAAGATAAGCTTTTTGCGACTCTTTGAACTAGTGTTTGAAAAATGTTTGTTGAAGCAAGTTATGATTTAAATAGTTGAGCATATATACCACCAAAAGAAATCCTTATAAACGATACAATTTGATTTATAAGAGAATTGCCACCAGAATTAATAGACGCTTTTAAATCAACTTTAGAAGATTCTATAGAGGCAGATTTATTATTGCATGTTATAGATTGTAGTGACCCAAAACTTGAAAATAAAATACAAGTAGTTGAAGATATTCTTGAAAAAATAAAAGCTAATCAAAAAAGAATTTATGTTTTTAATAAAATGGATTTTTTAAGTAATGATGAATTTGAAACAGAAGAAAATTGAGAGAAAAAAATTTATAAAAATAAAAAAGAGTATTTAACTATAAAATACTCAAATTTAAATCCTATTTTTATATCAGCTTCAAATAAAGAAAATTTAGATGAATTAAAAAATAAAATAATTATTAATTTATAGTAATAAATATGAATTTATATACATATATCATAATCATATTTTTCATATCTTTAGTAAGTTATGCAGTCTTTACTGTAATAAGATTATCAATAAAGAAGAAAATACCAAAACAAAGAAAAGCTTATTTAAATAAGCTTTTTAAAGATATATCAATTAAAAATTCAAGTAAAGAAAAAATAATAGATTATGATAAACTTTATCATAAGATTTTGATTGAAATGTGATATGAATGAAATTTTTGAGATATTTTAAACTTGGAACCAAATGAAGTTTGAAATATAAATAAAGTTTGGGAACTACATAAACTTAGAAATAAGCTAGTTCATGATTTTGATTTAATAGATGAAAAAGTATTACAAAAAGCAGAAAATGAGTATTTTAAGGAGATTTTTTTTCTATTAAAATAGAAAAAATTAAATTGTCTATCTAAAAAATCGATTTTTAGTAACATTTTAATGAAAATTTAATGTGGTATTAGTATAATAAAAAAGTCCCGTGGAAATTAAGTGTATTTAGGAGAGCACACTTTTTCGATTCCAGGGACTTTTTTATTTTATTAATTTTATTTTCTTTTTCAAGTTGCAGTATTTAATCTATTAAGCATTTCATCATTTGTTTGCCAATTTACACAAGCATCAGTTACACTTACTCATGGAAGTAAATCATCACTAAGCGATTGATTTCATTCATTTAGATTTGATTCTATCATAACTCAAACAATTCTTTTACTTCAAGCTTCTATTTGAGCTGCAACATCATCACAAACAATTGGTTGGTTTCTATAGTCTTTATTACTATTTGCATGAGAAAAATCAACAACTATACCAGTTTTAACTCAAGCCTTATCTAATTTTGCAGATGTTTCTTCTATACATCAAGCATCATAATTAGTTCAATT
>CALMDL010000353.1 GCA_937864995.1 uncultured Candidatus Altimarinota bacterium
TATTTCATGACACCAATAGAAAACACTTTGTTTATAAGAAAAATTAATTTATATAAAAATGCTAAAAATTGATTTTTAAAAGTAGATTTAAATTTAACTTGAACAAATATAACAACAAAAAATTTAGATAAATTATATATATGTACAAACTACATTGATAATGTTGAAAACATAGATAATACCCTTTGATGTTTTAACTATGATTATATAAATAATTTTTGACTATTTCTTGAAAATATTAATACTGTTTATATATATTGAGTTAAATGAATTGTTAATAATGATTTCAAAACTATAAAAGTAGATTTTGAAATAAAATATGATGAAATAATTATTGAAGCTTAACTATAATAAATATGAAAAAATATATAATTTATTCAATTTTTATAATTATATGATTATATAATTATAAAATTGCATTTTCTGAGTTAGATAAATTTAATGATTCCTTTGAAATTAGTAATTCTCAACCAACAACTACAACTTCTAGTTCTAGTTCATGATGAGGATGATATAGCTGGACTCAATATCAAAAAGATAACCCAAAAGAAATAGAAACAACTACAGAAATAAAAACAACTACAATTGAAAATAATGTTGTTGAAAATGAAGAAATTGAATTAAATTCTGCACCTGAAGAGCCAAAAACAACAAAAAGTAGTTGAAATAATACAAATATTGATAAAACTACTGAAGTAAATGAAGACAATATAGATAATAATTACTGAAATATATGAAAAACATATGTTGATCCAGAAATATTGGATGGTAAAATATCTATTGATGATGCTGCAGAAGATATAAAATTACTTCCAAAAACTTGAACTCAAGAATTAATTTTAATAATTCTTAGTATATTAATTACTAGTTTTTGAATAATACAATTCAAAAGAAAACAAAAAACACCTAATTAATTAGGTGTTTTTTAATAAACAAAATAAAATAAAAGTAAATATGCTATATTTTGCAAAAACATTTATATAAATATAATATAAATGTTTATATCTAATATATTAAAAATGCATATAAAAATAATAAAAAGTCTTACATATTTTACTATAATAATTTGAATAATTTTTTCTAATTTTTTAAATGTATATTCATTTAATAATCCATATATTAATGAGATAAATCAATCATCTAAAGTATCAATAGATAAGTTAGTATTATCTATTTCGTATAAAAAATACCAATTAAGTACTGAAAAATTTGAAGCATTTATAGAGGATATAACAAAAAAACTAAATAACTTAAAAAATAAATACTCAAATAATAATGAGATTATAGGAATAATAAATTATTTAAATTATGAATTAAGTATAATTAATACTGATGAAAAAATATCAGAAGAAGAACTAGAAAAAATTTTGTGTTCAAATTGAAATTGTAAACAAAATTCAATAATTAATTTAGAATCTAGCAATCAAACAACATATACATTTTCAAATATAACTTCAAGTAACTTTTGATCATGTACTAAATCATCAGCTGAATTTTACAAATCTTGAGAAAATTGTATTTGGGCAAATTTTGAATGTAAAAATTGAAAATACTATTGGTGAGCACAATCATTTTCAACTGATCCAATATATCCTGAATATTGAAGTAAATTATATGACAAATATAATTTATGTATGAATGATAATAATTTAATTATATCAAATGATAATAATAGTACTAATATAATTATAAATCAAAATCTAAAGGAATGTAATTTTAATATGAAACCTTACTTTGATATATGATTAAAAACAACTTTTTATTATTCAAATAAATCATATGAACCTGATTCAAAAGGAAATATGACTTTACCATGAAATATGACTAGCGATTTTTATGCATATAAATGAGATGCTACAAACCCTCAAGTATATTTTAGATGTAATGACTGAAAATTATCAATTTATAATAGTGATTATAGTTTAATAGAACCTTTAAAGTGAGTATTAAATGTAAATGAAAATTCATTAATTAATGAAAATACACCTAAAATTAATGATACAAAAGTTATATGTGCTTGAAATTGATGGCCAGCATCAATTGAAATATCTTGAAATTGAAATTTTAACGCATTTGAAATAAAAACTAATGCTCAAAATAAATTAATTAATTTGGTAAATAACTCTACAACAAATAAATATATTGCTCAATTATCTAATGATGTTGAAAAAGTAAATATATATCCATACAATTCATCTGAAATTATTACATCAATTGATGTAAAAAAATGTACATCTAATAATTATGATGCTAAACCAGAAATTATATCTGCAATTTATAACAAAGAAACAAAAACACTTGTTATAAAAACAAAAAATGCTTTAAAAAATGATTATATTGATATTTTTGATTGAAAATCTAATTGAGGTTTATTTTGGGAAAAAGATAATAATTGAACATATAAAGCTACACTTTCAGACCCGTATTATAATTCCCTAAATTCATATATATTATCATGAAAATCATATGTATGAATATACTGAAGTTTTGAACCTAATTATTGGAGAAATT
>CALMDL010000354.1 GCA_937864995.1 uncultured Candidatus Altimarinota bacterium
GAAGATAAAAATTTATTAGATTTATTAAATAAACTTAAATAGATATGACAACAATAAACATAAACAACTTAACTAAATCTCAACTGGAAGATTTAGAGAGGCAAATAGCAGAAGCAAAAGAGAAATTAAATACTACTTATGGTAGAAAGATAGTAGAAAAAGGAAATAGATATTATTATTTTCACTCTGATTGAAGTATTAATGATAGTGTAGAAGTTAATGATAGTATTGATAAATGAAGATTTAATTTATGAAACTATTATCTAACTAGAGAAGAAGCAGTACAAGCAAGAGATAGACAACTAGCTATAGTTAGAGTTAATAATACTATTGATAAATTAAATTGAGATTGGGAATATAAAGTATGAGATGAATATTATACTATAGTATATAGCACATATAATCATAAATTTACATATGAAAAATGTGAATATATAAGGTCTTTTTATATTTATAAAATTAAAACACTTAAAATAGTAAAACAAATAATCTCTAAATATGAAAATGATTTAAAAATAATATTTAATGTAGAATAATAAAATTTATTTTTAATAATCTAAAAAGAAAAAATAAAAAAGATTTGCAATTTCTTAATTTATGATTAAGATATACTAAGGATATTTAATCCTAACTATTTTACAGCTATAACTATATACAGCTATGACAGTTAAACAAGACAATGTTTCAAATCCATATGGAGATGAAAACCAAGTGCAAAGTGGGTGGATGAAATTTGATACTCCAGGTAATGCAATCAAATGAACAATAGTAGATATTTTTACTAAAGAAGGTAATGATTGATACCCAGCACAAAAAGTATTCGTATTAGATAAAGCTACACTTGATCAAGTAAAAGTTACATTGGAAGGAAATTGAGCAGAAGCTAAAGCTACAATCAGTGGAATTATATCTTCTGAACCAACAGGAAAAACTAATACACCAATTAAAACAACTAGTGAATACTTAATGAGAATGACAAGAGAATTTAAACCATGAGATATAGTTTGATTTGCTTTTACTCATGAAATTCCAACTAAGAAAAATCCAGCTAAGTCTATTAAAGTATTTAAAATTTGAGTAGACCAAGAATGGTTATCTCAAAATAATAATTCTTATAAAGAATCAAATAGTGTTAGTGATGAAATCTCAGTAGAAGATATCCCTTTTAACAAGTAGCTCAAGTAACCTACTAAAAAGGCTTGACTTAATTAAAAAAGAATATCATATATGATTATTCCTTTCTAAACAATAGAGTTCAATATCTCAAATGAATATATAAAAAAATTCGTTCCTGCAGTAAACAAATAATAAAACAAATATAAATTTTATGTATTCAATGAGGTATTGAACTAGTTCCTCAGTATAAGTAATGATAGTATAATAAACTTTAAAATATAAACACTTTATATTATCATTGCTTATATTTTTTAAAAACACATTGACAAATTAAAAAACAAATGAATAAAAAACAATTTCAAAAAATCTTATGTACCTGGGAAGATACAGAAGAGCATAATAAAAAATTAAAAGAAGCTTTATTCCCTAATGAAAATTTATGTGAAAATTTACAATAACAAGAGAAGAAGCTATCCCTTTTAGAGAAGCTGATGGGATAACTCCTATGCAAATGGTTCAATACAGAGTAATTGTTTCAGTAATTCAAGAAGGAGATGAAACGATTGAAGACATTGAAAATCAACTAGATATTGTTTTTTCTAGAAATTTAGAGAAAACAATGCAAAAAGATCCTATATACACAAGAATGAAAAACCAATTAAATTTTCTTGTGAATAAAATTAAAGAAAAGCTCCCAGTAGAAGCTAGGCAAATTATTTTAGAAGCTAAGAAATTTAAATAATGAGAAAAATGAATAAACAATCACCAGAATATATTGCATGATATACAGAAGGTAAAAGAGTTTGAGTAGCAAAAGCTGACTGACAAACTACTACAATAACTAATCTTAGAAAAATTATAACTAATAAAGATAAAGTAATTTCTATCTTAAAAAGTAGAGAAAAAGTTTTTTGAACTTGATTTAGAAAATTTGTATGAATTGTTATATTAACTAGTTTAATTGCAAATGTTTATTTTGCTTATAATTTATATATATAATTTAATAAAAAATGAAAATATCTAGTAAAAATATGAAAACATTAGTGGGGAAAATTGTGGCTGCACAACATGAAGAACAAGGGATAGCAAGACAAAATTTTATAAAGAAAAAAGAAAACTCTCAAGAAGTTTTAGAGATAAATCAAACTATCTTAGAAGCAAAAGAGATATTGAATACATTACCTGAAAAAATAAAGAATAATTATTATATAAAAAATTTTTTAAGTAATTATACATGTTGAGGAAAAACAATTATTGAACTTTTGTTTGAAGATGAATTAAATAAATTAGCTAAATGTAATGATAGTAGAGATAATATTGAATTTGAATTAGCTATTCTGTCAGATAGTTCTGAAACAATAGTAGAATTAATTCAAAAAGCTGAAAAAAAATTTAAAGTAAAAATATCTTAATTTAATAATAAAAAACATAATATGCCAACAGATAAAGAATATTTCGCAGATACAACATCAATATCAAATTCACAACTTAGAAGCTTTGTATCTTACAATAAATGGGGTCAAAGATTATTAACTCCAGATGACTATATAGCTATGCATATAGATAAAGTAATAAAATTTGAACCAACTGATGCAGTTATAATTTGAAAAATAGTGGATAAATTTTTTGATTGAACAGGAAAAAATGTATGGAACTTTTATATTCCAGTTGCAAGAAGAACTGGAAAAGAGATTCAAGAAGTTAAAGATAAATTAATTAAAGATAAAACAATCGAATATGATTTTGAAGAAACTGTAGAAAATTCAGAAATAATTTACTTATCTACATTTAAAATACCTAAATGAGAAGAAGTTATTTGTGGTAAATGATTAACTACACAAGAGTCTATAGAAGATTTAATTAACAAATATGTTGATGAAAACTATATGGAAATTACAATGAGTATGAAAGATGATGCTGATATGATGATAGCAAGAGGGTTGTCTTTTAGAAAATTTAAAAACTTTTTGAAAGATGAATGAACTGAATCACAAGTTCAGTTAAAACAAAATGTAGATATAGTGAATAAAGAAACATGAGAAGTTAGAACAATTGCAATGAAAGGGAAACCAGATTTTGTAAACAAAAGAACAAAATTAATTGTAGATTTAAAAACTTCTTGATCAAGAGATATGGTAATTGAAGACTTACAATTTAGATGAGAACCTAAATTAACTGCTGATTATATCAGACAATTATCTATTTATAATAAATTGATGTGAGGTGATTATGATTGAGCTTTAGCTTTACTTACAGCTAATGGAGTTAAATGGATTTTTATACCAAATGAATTTTTGGTACAAGCTTGGGAAATTTTAGAAAAAGATATTCTAGAATTAGATGATTTTATAAAAGACCCAGACTCTATTGATGAGTCAATATTTAAACAATCAGATTATAATATAAGTTTAGATGCTTTAGGATTAGATAACTAAAAATATTATGAACACAAAAGAACTACAAGCTCAAAAAAAGATAAAAGACTTAGAGCAAACTATTTATTATTTAGTTAAATTGAATGTACTTTATAGTCAATTAGATTACCATAATAATGAGATTATTAAATCTTTAGAATCTATAAATACAAACAATAGAAAAATTATTATTCTATTAATTATAGCATTATGAGTAGTAATTTGAACTGCAAATTATTTATCTAACTTTTAACAAATGAATACAAATATAGATAACTACATGGATAGTTTAGAAGAATGAACTATTATAGAATTTGAATGAGAAACTTTTGTTTTCCTTAAACTTAGTTGAGATTATATTCTTTGTGAAGATATGAGGTATTTAATCTATAATGATTTTATAGATGACCTAGAATTTTGAGACAATACTAAATTCAAAGAATGGGTAGAAACACAAGAGATAGATAAACAAACTAATTCCTGAATGGATTTAAATAGAGAATTAACCAGTTAAAAATGATAACAATAGAAGATATACATAAGGCTTTAGATTGCCTTAGAGAAACAAGACCAAATAGAAAACATTGTTATATTATTAGAAATGATTTTTATGATGATTTCTTAAAATCTATATCTATATTTAGTACTGTTATTGCACAAGATACTTTAAGTACTTTGTTTTGAGTCCCAGTATATAATGAAATACCATGATTTTTACTATATCAAATAAGGAATTCATTTAAACAATGAATGGATGAAATTCATATAGTAAGTAGAACAGAATTACTTATAATAGATAAAAAATTTATTATTTGAGAAGGAAAACTCTAAACCTAATTTATTTTAATAATCCATTTATACTATGGAAAGAGCTATTAATATTGGGGATACATTATTCCATGCTAATTTAGCTGAATATGTTATGGTAGATTGAACTCTACAATTAGAAGCTAGAATTACAAAAGTTGAAATAGAGGGGATTTATTTATTTAAGGATTCTACTCCTAAATATTTATTTAAAATTTGAGAAGCTAAAGCTAATTCAGAAGATACTAAATTATTCCTTAGTGAAGAAGAAGCTAGAGAATATATTAAAGAGCAATTAACTAAAGTTCCTGTACTAGTTGATTTACAAGAACCAGTAAAAGATATTACTGAAGCAGTAAAACAATGACCAGTACAAAAATAATTATTTTAATAAATATAAAATGTATTACAATAAAAAATGAACTTTCCTTACTAAAGGAGAGTTCATAAATATAAAATCAAAGTATGAAGTTAAAAATGAGAAGAAAGAACAAGACCGTCGTTTAGGTCTTTGGTGACGGCAAAAACAAAAGGATAAAATAATTCATTGGGAAGAGGTAGATTGAGTTATATCATTACCTAGTTGAATCAGGGGTTTTTTGAATTTTGAGAACCTTTACTGAGAAATAGGTATAGTTAATCATCCAGAAATAAATAATCCATTTAAAGGCAATGGATTAGATTTAAAACAAAATAAATTTTTAAATGATTTACTTGAAAAAGATATTTGATTTTGACACTGCTCGACTTGAGTTGGGAAGACAATGATAACTGCTAAAATAATAAAAGCTAAATCAGTTAAGTCATTAATTATAGTTTCTTGAATTGAATTAATGAATCAAATGCAAAAAGATTTAGAAAATATTTTCTGAGAAAAATATCCTACTATAGATTGAAAATCATGAATAGTAAAACAGGTTTTAATTCCAGATACAACACTAGAAAATCATATCGCTCTATGAGAGGAAATGATGGCAAATCAAACTTCTGATTTTAAAATAAAACAAATTAAAAAGAAAATAAAATTTTTCAAAGATCAGAGACAATATAAAGAAGAAATAAATTTTAAGAAGCTTAATAAAATATTAAATAGTAATATAATTATTGCTAACATTGATACTTTAGTAACACTTCCGAAAGAAGAGTTCTTTGAAAAATTTGATTTAACTATTATGGATGAAGTAGATACTTATCTATGAGCAGATAGAAGAAGAGAAACAATGTGGAAAAAAGTTAATTCTAAATTTATTTATTGATTAACTTGAACAATTAAAATAAATTATGTTTCAGATAAAATATTTGAAATGTATTTATGACCAAAATCGGAACTGCTTGAAAAACATTTCAGCCCAGATATATATAAAGTTTTAACAGACTTCGAATATCAACTAGATGATATGAAGAAATTCCATGAACTTAAAGCTGCTGTTTATTCAGATGAAAGTAGAAACAATTTAATTATTAATACTATTGTTGACACAATATGAAATAATAAATGAATTGTATTTTCAGAATATATAGACCATGCAAAGATTTTAAAAGAGAAACTAGAAGATAAATGAATTAAATGTTTTATGTTGATTTGAGAAGTTAAGGATAAAGAAAGAGCTGAAATAAAACAACAATTAAAAGAATATAAATGAGTTTGTATTTTAATAGGCTCTGTTAAAATAATAGGTAGATGATTTAATGTACCTGAACTTAGTGTTTGATATTTAACTACTGTAGAAAAATTCAAGTCAAATATTGAACAATATATAGGTAGAATAATAAGAACACATCCAGGGAAAACAACTTGTAAGTGGTATGATTTTACAGATCCTTGATGTAAGATACTCTTTAATCAAAGTAAAAATAGAAGTACTACATATAAAAAAGAATTTCCTGAAAGTAAAATAGAATTTTATAAATAAAAAAATGTCAGAAGAAAACCAACTAAAAGTACTTAAAAATTATCAAGATACATATATTGATTTGAAAAAGTTAATAGATGAAGAGATGAGAATTTTAAGTAATTCTATAGATTGATTAACTATAGATTTAGAAATAGCTATAAAAATTAACCATTCAGTAGAAGAAAAATATATTAGAAATAATCTAGAACCTAAACTTGAGGCATATAATTTTTATCAAAAATTAAAAACAAGACTAGAATTATGACAGAAGAATACATAGCAGATATATGTGAAGAAATAAAAACAAAAGAACTTCATATAGAATCTGAAAAATATTATAAAACACCTTGAAGTATTGAACATTCTATTTTATCTATGATGACTGATTCTGATATAGCTATTATTATAGCTGATAAAAGATCAGAATGGGGTATTCTAGAAAAAGAGAAAAAAGAAGCAATGAAATGATTAAGGTGAGAGAATAGACAAATAGTAGAATTATTATTTTTAGATGAGCAAGAATTAATAAATAAGCTTATTAAAAAATTTCAATATATTCTAAAATCAAGGTCTTGAGAAGATACTTGAAAATTTAATTCTGAAGATTTACAAAGAGCAAAAGAGACAATATCCATTATTGATTTAATAGAAGTAATAACTTGAATAAAAGCAAGTTGATATAAATTAATGAAATGTCCATTCCCTGCACATAAGGATAAAACACCAAGTATGAAAATATATAAGAATACTAATAGTTTTTTCTGTCAGTGATGTAGGAAATGATGAAGTTGTATAGACTTTATAATGAATATGAATCAATGTTCTTTACCTGAAGCGATAAACCAATTTATGCAATTTTATAAGAAATAAAGATGAACAAAACAGAATTATATGAAAAATATCTAAAAGAAAAGTGAGTAAGAAGAGTAGGTAAATATGTCTTCTTTACTTACTTAGATAAATATGGAGGATACGAGTGAACCATATCCTTTCTAAACAAACCTAAAAAAGTAGCTCAAAATAAAAAATGAGTATACAAGGCAAAAAATATACAAGAAATAATAGACTATGCTAAACTTTTTTCAATAGATAAAGCAGCAAAAGAATATAATATTTCTACTCGTAGTATATATAGATACATTAATTTAAATTCTAAAAAATAAAAATGATTACAAAAGTAAAAAGCAATGTACTTGATATAAGTATAATAGTGGTTTTATTATTTATACTAATATTAATATGACTAATTTCTTCTAATAATACAAAAATAAAAAACCAAGAGATAACTCAATTAAAAGAGGAGGTAAAAAAACAATCTGATATAGAGATATTATGACAATCAGCATATGAAGCAAATATTAATGCTATATCTGAATTAGAAGAAATTGAGATATTAAAAGCTGATTTAAAATTAAAGGAAGAAAACTATGAAAAAAATTTACTTACTAAAAAATGTATTGAAAGTCAAATATTAAGAATGACTGATAATTTAGAATATAGTTTAGATTATTGTAAAGATAAAAATAATATTGAACAATTTAGAACAAAAAAATACTAGAGGCTGTTAAGGTTCAGCCTCCTCTAGGTGAAATAGAACCACTGTCCCAATGAAAAAGAGTATTGCATAAATGATGGGCAGAAAATGATGAAAGGCAAAAATGGCTTCAATATCTATTAGATAATTGAGGTGAGGATGCAATGAGAACTTTTCTAGCTGAAAATTGAACAATGTGAATCACTAGGAAGAGTGGATTAGTTTGAGCTAATTGATACAGAGATTATGGAATATGCCAAATAAATGCTGGTTATCACCCAGAAATCTTGTGAAATTGAAAAGATTATTTTGTAGATTGGTTTTATGATCCATATAAACAGATGGACTATTGTATAAAAAAGTTTAAATGATGAACTAAATTTTATGCATATAAACATAGATTTGCAAGAACAAGAGATATAATAGTATATTAATTTTTAAATATGAATAAAATGAGTGATTTTAATAATTATTTAGCTTATTTAGATGCAACAAAAAATAGAGAAATAGGTAATTGTTGTAGTAATGAAGGTATGAGTATAGAAGAAGCTAGATTAAAAATAATGGAACATTCAGCTCAAGAGTGATTAAGAATAATTGAGCAGAATAAATATATCAATAGAGAAGTTCATTTGTTAAGTGATGAACTCAGAAAAAAGGACTATGATTTAGAAGAAAAAACAGAAATTCTTAATAAATATATTGAAACTTTTGGTAAATATGAAATAGTAGAAGAGAGATATGCTACTTCTTTTAGGAAAGAAAAAACAATAAAAATGCCAGAAACTAATTCTTACAAATTTTATAAAAAAGTTTTCAATGATGATACTTACTGAAATTTTTCAATCCCAGCTTGAAAGATAATTAATTTATCTATTGAAGTTCTAGATTGAAGTTATCAAATTTTATCTAGAAAAGTTAAAGATAAAAAAGTAAAAGAAGAAAAAATATCTACTAAAACTACTAAAAAATGAAAGATAAAATAATATTTTTGGATACAGAAACTACAGATACTAGTCCAGAACCTTGAATGATACAATTATGATACATTGTGTGTGACTTACATTTTAATGAAATAAAAAGAGAAAATCTATTTTTTCATTTAGAAGATAAGGAAATAGATATTTGAGCTATGGCTATTCATCACATAACTCCAAAAATTCTAACTGAAAAATTAAAACAAGATTCAAGAGATAATAAAGAAAAGAAAAATCTAGCAATAGAAGATTTTAAAAATGCTTATCTAGTTGCCCATAATTCTCCTTTTGATAAAAATGTTTTGACTTGTAATTGAGTTATTACAGAAGATGATCAATGGATAGATTCATATAATATAGCATATTCTATATTCACAGATGATGATATGAAACACTCTTTACAATATTTAAGATATTATTTTAAATGTGAATTTGAAGAAATTATTGATGCTCATGATGCAATATCAGATGTTATAGTATTAAAGGAAGTTTTTAGAAAAATATATGAAAAATATATGGAAACTTGAACTTGATGAAATCCTTTTGAGGAATTAGTTGAACAGACTTCATTTTGAATAATTTTAAGAAAATGGATGTTTGGTAAATATAATTGAAGAAGTATTGAAGAAACTTTTAAGATAGATAGATGATATTTTGAGTGGATGTATGGACAAAAAAAGAAGGACTGAAATACTGATGATGCAGTTTTTAATACATTAAAACATTACTTATGATTGAAGTAACATATGAAGTCTATAGATTTTGACAATGGCATAAAAATCATTATATGACTCAAGTATCTAATACTAATTGATTAGGAAAAATTAAATGGTTTAAAACTTATTTGGAAAAAATAGCATATAAAAATGATTATTGACCAATAAAAAATTTAAAATATAAAATATTAAAAGAAGTATGAAATTAATAAATTGAGATTGTTTAGAAGAAATGAAACATATACAAGATAAATCAATAGATATGATTTTATGTGATTTGCCTTATTGAACTACTCAAAATAAAGCAGATATAATTTTACCTTTTGAGTTATTATGGGGGCAATATGAAAGAATAATAAAAGATAATTGAGCTATTATATTATTTTGACAATGATTATTTTTCATAGATTTAGTAAAATCTAATAGAAAGTTATTTAGATATGATTTAATTTGGAATAAAGAACTTACTACTTGATTTTTAAATGCTAAAAGAATGCCATTAAGACAACACGAACAAATAGCAGTTTTTTATAAAAAATTACCTACATATAATCCACAATTTAAAAAAGGTAAACCATTACATTGAAGATGAAAAAGTTATTTAAAAAAAGAAAATATCAATAATAACTATTGAGATTTTAAACAATTAGAAGATAATAGAAAATGAAGCATAGAGAAATATCCTACTTCTATTTTAACTTACAAGAAACCACACCCTAGTATTGCTAAACATAGAACTGAAAAACCAGTTGAATTACTAGAAGACTTAATACTTACTTATAGTAATAATTGAGATTTAATACTAGATAATTGTATGTGAGCTTGAAGTTGTGGGTTAGCTTGTAAAAACACTAACAGAGATTTTATTTGAATTGAGTTAAATAAAGAATATTTTGACATAGCTAATAATAGAATTAACAATGAAAATAACTAGAAATCCTAGAAAAGAAGTAGATAATTTTCTTCTACATTTAAATCTTTTCATGAGAAAAAATAGTAGAATTTTAACTGAGGAAAATATTTTTGATTTAATTTTTCCATTTAAAGCAGTAAAAGCTAGTTCATTTGCTCCTACAGATGAACTAGAATTACAATCTTTAGTTTCACATATTAATTCTGCTACTACAAGAAATAAAATAAAAACAAGGAGAAAAAGTAATTATGTCAGAAGATGTTGATATAAAATAGAGTATCAAATAGTAAAATGAGAATCATATGAAGAAATTTTTACTAGATTACTTATCAAAAAAAACTGACTTATTGAATTTCATTGACTTATATTAGATAATTTTTATGAAAATAATCCTGCAAAAGAATTTATAATTCCAAAAGATTATTGAAAAATAAGTAATGATAGATATTATAATGGAGAATATAAAATAATTTAAAAAAAATGAGTTCAACAAATAGAAGTAATGCTAGAGATGCACATATTGCTGATTATTATAAAACACCTCTCAAGCCTATTGAAGATTTTCTTACTAAATTTTGTTATGAAGAAAATCTAAAATTGGAAAATAAGAAAATTTTAGATCCTTGTGCTTGATGAGATATTAATAATCCTATGAGTTATCCAACTGTTTTAACAAAATTATGAGCAAATAATATTAAAACTAATGATATTAGAGAAGATAGTCCTGCTGAGTATCATCAAGACTTCTTATCTTCTACATTACAAAATGTTTATGATATAGTCATCACTAATCCTCCATTTAATATTGCTCAAGATATTATAGAAAAAGCACTCCAAGTTTGCAATAGGGGGGGTATGTCATTATGTTACTAAGATTAAACTACTTTTGAGGTAAAGTAAGGCAAGATTTTTGGAAGAATAATATGCCTTATAAATGTTATGTACATAATAGAAGAATGAGTTTTACAGATGATTGAAAAACTGATTCAATAGAATATTGTCACATGGTATGGAAAAAATGACATACTACAAAAACAACTGAATTAAGTTTAATTTTTGATTTTTAAAAATGCCTACAATTTACATAAATAAATATATAGATTGAACAAAAGATTTAACCTATCAAATTTCTGATAGAAAAGATTTAGATTATTTTACTCAAAAAGAAATTTCAGATGAAGAATTTGCAAAATTATCTGATGATGTAAAAACTAATGTTGAGGAAATAAAGAATTTAATTAATAATATAATATAAAAATGGATAAAATACAAGATTATCATATAACAACTTTGTTATATTTAGTTGCTGCATTAATTTTTTTCTTATCTTTATTTGCATTTCTTAATTTAGATGCACAAAGAATAAGAGCATATGAAATAGAATGTGTTAAAAATTGATGAGAAATGGTAAGGTCACTTTTGCCTTGAGAGAGAATAGCTACTAAAATGTGTACTAAAAAATAAATAAAATTTTGCCTTTTATATTTTATAGATATACTAAGGACTATACTTTTTAAAATAAAATGAATATATGGGATATGAAAATAAAATTCTATTAAGAGTTCGTGTTGACAGAAATTGATGGTTTAATTTTTCTAAATGAAACCATAGAGTCCAACTTTGTGGAGATACAAGAAAAGACTGATTTTTCTTAAAACAATATGCAGAAAAGCTAGGTAAAAAAGATTTTATGAAAGATTTTACTGAGATTTTAACTGCTATGGAAGCTGATTGAAATCAACCAATTTTTACTCTATATGAATTACCAGAAATAATCAATGGAGATCTTAAATAATAACTGAAGTTTTATATGAATAATGCTAACTGAAGATTTACTATTAACTTAAAGAAAAAAATTCTAGTATCAGATGAAATGCAATTCATAGATGAATTAGAATTATCAAAAGAAATATGATATGAGTTTCCTCATTATTTTGCAGGAGACAATATTTCTTGATATAAAGCTGTTATTATAGAAGTAGATATTAATGATATAGATTATGTAAAGGAGTTGTATAATATAACACCAAATACAATATATGGACATGATAACATAAAATTCCATTTAGTATTTAATTTTAAAAAAATTTTAAATACCTATGATTATAAAAGAGTATCAGAAACATTAGCTTTTTTATATAATTGAACAGCATTAGAATATCATTTCTATCCAGTAAATTGAATTACAACAGAAAATATTACAGAAACCATAGATGACAATTTAATAGATATATGTACAAAAATATATTTTTACAGAGAAAAAGAAATTACATATCAGAAAGTTTTTACAATTAGTGAATATGATAGATATATAGAAGCTAATAATATTAATATAGCTGAAGTAATAGAAAAAATATATGAAAAAGATACACTTACAGCTACAACTTTAATTTCTGGAATTGATATAAGATATAATATACATAAAGACCACTGAAATTGTTTTGAGCTTGTAATGAATTACTATTCTTCAATAGAAAAAACAAAGAATTTTTTTCTTGAAAATTTTGAAATTCAATTTGAAAATATTAATCCATTTGACCATACTAAGTCGCAAAAATGATTTGTAATTACTGAATGACAAAATTTATTTTTAGATAAGTTCTGATATTTTACATTAGATTGAAATTGAAAGAAAAAACAATTAACTGATTTTTATATTAAAGTTCATAATAAAATTATTTTAAATAATGGAAAACATCATTTTATAGTTTCATTAATAAATGAATCAGAATGAGTAGAAACAAAGAAAATAATATGGGAGAATAGAACTTCTACTTGAACCTTTTCAGATTTTATACAAGCTTATTGACCTTATCATTATTATTGAACAGCTCCTTTTATTAAAGAAATTCATAGATTAATATCTTGAATTAAGCAAGTAGCTGAAATTAAGCAGATAATTTGATATTGACATCATAAAGATGAAAATGTAATAATTTTCAAAAATTGAGTTTGGGATATGGAACATAAAATGTTCACAAGAAAAAAAGATGAAGACGATGATTTTTATTATAAGCACGACTGAACTTGATTTTGGGTAACAGATAAACAAGCAAATAATCTATCAGATATACTAACTGAAGGTGTTCCTTATCTTGATTTAAATAAAATATCTGAATTAGATGATATGATAGATTTTATGGGAAAATTATATGCAGATAATTCTGGTTCATATTTAATTTTTCTAGCATTTGGTATGATGTGATATTTACTTTATTGAGACCAATCTAAACAATTCCCATTAATATTCACTAGATGAATAACTGGTTCTGGTAAAACTGCATATAATGAATTATTGCAGAGAATTTGGGGAATTAAAAAAGCATGAAGTGATTTTGAAAATTCTACATTATTCACAATGACTGTAACTTTATCTTACTTAATTAAATTTCCATATTTTATCTCTGAATATAGAGAAGCTGCTTCAATGAGGTTGCAAAAAGTTTGAACATTAAGATCAGTTTTTGATAAAATATCTCAAACAAAGTGAAGAGCCGATCAATCAGTTGTTAAATATGATTATGTTGCTATTCCAGTTTTAGATTGAGAAGAAATGATAGTTGATTGAGCTTTGAGAACAAGAAGTATCCAATATCAATTATTAAGAAAACATAAGATCCAATGAAATTTTAACAAGATTTTAAGAGATTGATGAGGTATTTTGGATACTATTTTATTCACTTATTTATCAAAAAGTAAGTGAGAAAAATATCAAGAATATTTAGATGAAGGCTATGAAATATTTAAACCTTTAACAAGTCAAAATAGAATTGCTCAAAATATTGCAAGTATATATGCTTGATGTATGTGTTTTGATCATTCTAAAAAAAATAAAGAAGACTATATATTAGTATTATCAGAGGTCGTAGAATTTCAAGAAGAAGATGTTCTACAAAATTCCACAAGTATGCAAATTATTAAAGTAATGGGTAAGTTTCTAGAAAATACTTACACTACTTGAGTTTTTGTAAGAAAAAATGATATAGTAATTAGTCGGAATACTCTTGAGGATTATGTATCCAAATACAGAGTAGAAACTACTTTAAAAATCAATTCATATAAAGAGCATTTGATAGCTATGTGATTTAATATAGATTTCATAGAAATATGAGAATCATATATAGAATGAGTTGTTATACCATTCACAATCATACCAAAACATTTATTAGTTCATCATGAAGTTTATAAATGATATAAAGATTGGAAAAATTTAAATAATATTGAATAATAAAATGGATTATAATACTAGAAGAGCTATTATTAGAAGAGTTAAGCAAGGCTGAAATATGAAATCAGCCTTTAGTTTAATGAAAAAAGATAGTAAATATAAAAATCTTAGTTATTCATCATTTCTCTTAGTAAGAGAAGATTATCTAAGAAAACAAGTTCAAGATTGATATAAATGGTGCAATGTTTGTTGATGTGAACATCCTTATACTTATGAAGTTTTTGGATATAATTGATTCAATACTGACTGAACAAGAAGATTACATTCTGTATGTTTATATGCTAGAAATCGTATAAAGAAAAATATTATAATAATGAGGTGAGAAAAATATGAAGCAATGAAAGAAGTACAAAGAAGAAATCGTATAAAAAATAAATTGAGGTGGAATAGAAAAAAAATTAATGAAATGACTCCAGAAGAACAAGAAAAACAAAGAGATAAACGGAGGAAATATAGTGCAGATAAATATTTAAGACTAAAAAATGTGAAGAAAAAAACTAAATAGTAAAAATATATCTGAATGGGTCTGATTAAAATGTAGATATATTTGAAAAATAGAATGAATTTCTAGAATAGTTCTATATGAGGGAATTATATTAGAAGATTTATGAGAACAAGTGAAATGTGAAATGGTAGATAGATACATTTATTCAAGTGATGATTTATTTGAAATTACTCTTCCAAAAAAATGAGTAACTATAACTAAATAAAAATGAATATACCTAGTTTAACTAAAGAAGCCTTAGCTAATGCAATAGAGGAAGCTAAATATCTAAATAGTAAAGAGCATAGAGATAAAAGTGCTGAACTAATGTGAAAGATAATGAGATGAGAATTATTACCTGAAAAAATAGAATTAAAAAAGAAACTTTATGAACATCCCTTTAGTAAATATAAATAAAAATATGTTCCCAGAAATATGAAATTTTCAACTTAAATGAAACTATAAAAAATGATCTATTGAAAAAGGTTTTGAAAAAGAAATAATGAGCCTTTTGAGATGATTAAGAAATTATATTTGTTTTAAACCACAAGATGTATGATTAGCAACTAAATTTTTAGATGTACATTTTATTACTGATAAATGA
Source organism: uncultured Candidatus Altimarinota bacterium (assembly GCA_937864995.1). GTDB lineage: Bacteria > Patescibacteriota > Gracilibacteria > BD1-5 > UBA6164 > JABWCI01. Next base: position 15,689 of record CALMDL010000354.1, read on the forward strand.
GTTTGTCATTGGTTAGAATTAAAACAAATACCTTGAGATACATTTAATGTTAAAAAATTTGAAGATGACCAAGTTATAGTTTTAAGAGAACTTGAAAAAAGAAACTCCGAGATAGTTAGAGTGTGAATATACTCAATTAAACATAATGATTATAAAATATTAAAATTTTCTGAAATATGGAATAATCAAAATGAAAAATGAAGTGTTAAAATATTTGGTAAAAAGAAATAGAATGAATAAAGAAGAATTTAAAAAGAATTTTAAAGATACATTAGATAATATGTATAATATAATGGAAAGAAAAAATTCTGATTATGCAAAAACTAGTGCATTTTGAAATTTTGAATTAGTAGAAAAATTATGAATTACTAGTATAGAAAAGTGAATATTAGTTAGAATGGCTGATAAAATGAGTAGAATTTCTACTTTAATTGACCAAGATGCAAAAGTAAAAGATGAATCAATAGCTGATACTTTACAAGATTTAGCTAATTATTCAGTAATTTTAAAAATATATTTAGAATATGCAAACAAGAACAAAGAGTAAAAGAACCTGAGATTGTCGTTGATGTAATAGAATGAGTATAAAAAAATCTGATTTTACAAGAAAAACAATTTCTTGAACTCCTGTTTATACTTGTCCTTGGTGTTGATATTACAATAGTCCTGGAATATTTGAGGAACAAGTAAAAGTTCCTACAAGAAAATTAGTTTTTTGATATCCTATAACAAGATAATACTATGACTAAATGAACTTCAATAGCTTGAAGAAAAAGAAATGATTGAATTGATTTTTATCAAACACCTAGTTGGTGTGTAGAAAAACTTTTAGAAAAAGAAGTTTTTAGTGATAATATATTAGAACCATGTAGTTGAGCAGGTGCAATATCTAAAGTATTAGAAAAACATTGATATAATGTTTTCAGTCAAGATATAAGAACTGATAAATGAGTATATTGAAATAAATGACAAGATTTTTTATTATATAATAAACCAAAAGTTTGAGACATAATAACTAATCCACCTTATTTTATAGCTAAAGATTTTATAAATAAAGCATTAGAAAATACTGATTGAAAAGTTGCTATGTTGCTTAAATTATCTTTTTTAGAAAGTGCTGATAGATATGAATTTTTTAAAAATACTCCTCTAAAAAAAGTTTATGTATTTTGTAAAAGAGTAAATATGTATCCTGAATGACAACCTCAACCAAAAAATAGCTGAACTATTGCATATGCTTGGTATATTTGGGAAAAATGATATACATGAAAGCCAACAATAGATTGGATATTATAATTTATTTTTTAATAATAAATATTATGCAAATGATAAAATTTAGTGCTAAATGGTGTAACCCTTGTCAGGCTTATTTACCTATTTTTGATGCAGTTAAAAATAATAATCAAAATATAGAAATGAGAAGTGTTGATGTTGATGTAGAAATGGATTTTGCTTGAAAGAATAAAATAATGTCTATTCCTGCAACAATCATTTTAGATGATGAATGAAAAGAAATCTTTAGACAAATTTGAATAATTCAACAAAAAGATTTACAAGAAATTATTGATAAATTTTTTAAAATTTAATCCTTTCTAAACAATGCATATAAATTCAAAAGTAAGACTTATAATTGAAGATTATGGAAATCTGATCTGAATGAAAAATTTATATAAATTATATAAAGCAAGAGTTTTAAAAGTAAAATCAATTAAAGAAATATCTGATTTTAAAAAAGAATATCTAATTAATATTTTTAAGGATTCAATTAATAAATTAAATACTTGAAAATTAACACAGCAAAGAGCTATAATTAATATTAAGCAAGAAATTATGCATAGAGATTGATATATAACTTGAGTTGATAGAACTGAATGAGGAGAAAAAAGAGTTACTCATTTATATAAATGAACATTCCAAGACCCTTGACTTCCTATGTGCAAAAGAGGTTGGAATAGATGAGATAGTTATTCTATTTTTAGGAACAATATTTCAAAAAAATGAATTTGTAAAATTTGTGAAAGAAGAGCAGAAAAAGATTTAGATTGAATAACTTGAAAAAAATGAAAAACTTAAAACTAATAAATGAAGCACCAAGATGATTTACTTGAGAAATAAAATTTCTACATAAGTGAACTGAATTTTGAAAAGTAAATATAAAAGTTCCATTAGAAAATCCAATTTCTCTATATGTATTTTTATTTAAAATTATGGAAGACTCTTTTAAAGACCAACCACAATTAAATATGTGAAAATTTGGAGAAATTTTTGAAGCTTCTATGGAAGTTAATTGAAAAGAAGTTACAGAAAAACAAATTATGGATTTATTTTGAGAGATGTTTATAATTAAATTTAAAAAACATGTGAATACAAATTCTAACTCCAAAAAAGAGTAGCTTTACAAAGCCAAAAGATAGGTATAAAAGGCAAAATTTGACTTTAAAAAGACGAAAAAAAGTTTAGCTATACTTATATCCTAAAATAAAGAAAATAATAAAGAGAGATTTTAATAAATCCCTCTTTTTTTATTGTAATATATAAATTCCATCAACTAATCAATTTTTTCTTCTTTTTTCTTTATAATGTCATTTTAATTTAAGTTGCATATCTATTCATTTTAATCTTAAATGATAATCAGGAACAGTTATACTTCATCATTCTCAATCTGAAATTTCTTTAGTTCAATTTAGAACAACATCATTTAAAGCTTCTGCAATATCTTCATCATCTAATAAATGGTTTGTAATATCTTTTTCTACCTCCACTAATTCTAAAACTGGTGGAGGTGTTATTGTTTCTATTTTAGTACTTTGTCAAGAAGTGTTTGTAATTGAATTTTCTCAAGTTGTGGTTGAGTTTGTTGTTTTGCTTCAATGTCAATTAAATTGATCAGTTTTCACTTCTTCTTCTCAGAATATGTTGGCAGTATTCATATATTAGTTCATTTAGTAGTAATTTTTCAAGAAAGTTTTGTTTCTTCTTTTGGAATATTACTCACTTCTTGTTTTTTTTCAAGATTTTCATCAATAAAAGTAGCTCATCTTAATTCTGCATTTCTTCTATATAAATCATATAACTCTGGAAAATCTTTTGTTGCCTCAAGTATTTTTGAAATGTTATCTTGATTTATTGCAGTTGTAATTTTTTGACTAAGTGAATCATATATTTGTGCTTTTAATTCTGGAGAATTATTTAGTAATCAAATTACTTCATTTAAAGCTTTTAATTTATCATATTCAGTAGTAATTATATCACTTTTTGAAACCATTTGTTCAGCTAAATCACTTAATTTTTCTCATATAACTGTAGATAATAAAGCTCATTCCATATCTCTATTAATTACATTATCAACAAATGCTTTTTGTAATTCTGCAACTTCTGGATTTATATTTCCAGTAGAAATACTATTATATAATTCAGAATAAAATTGGTTATATAATTTTGGATTTACTTCTCTTAATGTATTAAGAGTGGTATTCATATCTTCAAAATCTAAAGGAACATTTTTCACATAATTTATTCATTTTACAACAGAAGATAGTTTATTTACAGTTCATAGATTAGATGTAATATTTTTAATATATTTTTCTTTAAAATTCTTTTTAAAAAGTTCTCATTTTTCTCAATAATCTTTTCATAAAGCATTATCTAAGAAAGCATCAAAATCCATTTTTTCTGATTGTTTTTCTTTAATTCTTCTATTAATATTATCCACTTGTGTTCTCAATGCTTTTAATTTAGCATTATTAACTTTTGAAGATACATCAAATGCATTTGACAAGCTATCAAAAACTTGAATAGTTTGCATAAAATTTCATAATTTTTCTCAAACTGAAGCTGGTAATTTAGCTTTTTCTTCTGCTAATTTGTTATATAAATTACTATATGCTGCAGAAGTTGGATTTATTCACATAAAAGTTCAAAGAGGGCTTGTAGATTTTATATCAGTATATGTATATCATCAATCTTTACTTTCATTTCTTGTATAATCTCATGCTATACTAGATAGAGCTGTTTTCCCTTTCTTTAGTCAAGTAAATATATTAAAAAACATTTTATTAAACTCTTCAATTTTTGCTTTTTCTCATTCAGCATTAGAAATTCAAACAACTCATTGGATAAGTGCATCTATATTTCAAGAAACCATATCAAGACCAGAAAATCATGCTGGAGAAGTAACCAAATTAGCTAAGTAGTTTTTTAAATCTTTTGCAAAAATATATTCAGTAAATTTTGCTTTTTCCTCTTCATCTTCAAAGAACATTTCAGCCATAATTTTAGCAACTGCTAGCATTCATATAGTTCTTGTAGTTAATGAAGTCATATTTGCTTTTAGTCAACTTACATCTCATCAAAGAGTTTTACTAAATTCTCTATCTGCTATATTATCTTTTTTTGTTTTTCATTCTGATTTTAATAGAATATCTATAGAATCAGTCATATCATGAAATATGCTTGATAAATTTTGTCTATTAAATCATTTTACCATATTAAATAATGGTATATCAAAAACTGAACTTGTAGCTGAAGATAATCTTGTATTGTCTTCTATTTTTGTAACTTGGTCTGATAATTCTCAAAAAATATCTCTTCTTTCAGGCTCACTTAGTGAATTAATTGTTCTTTTAAATGCTCAAACTAGAGTTTCTCATTCTTTTATCCCTCATCATTGTTTTTGAACTACATTGTTCATAAATCAAGAAGCAATGATAGTCTGAATTTGAGGTATTAATGTTGCTGTAAAGTATCTTAATCATTTATTAGGAATATCTTTTGTTTGAGAATATACTTTTCTAGATAAAGGAACATTTCATTTAAACAAATCCTTATCTAAGTTAAAGTCTTTATGTGCTATTAATCATTGATTAAATAAATAATCTCTTGTATCCCATAATGTATTATTTACAAAATTAGATATTTTTTTAAATCATTTATCTTTTCATGATATTCAAGAATAAGTAGCTTTATCAGTAGCTAAATTATATAATGTCTTTCATAATCATTGTAAAGCACCAAAAGTTAAATTTTGCACCATCATAGCAGTATTTCATACATACTTTGTAAGTGCTGTTGCTTTTGAAATTTTTCTTACTCATTCATTTATTTTTGAATAATCTCACATTCATAATAATTTTTTTGTAAGATAATTATTATCTGAAGTTAAATTCTGATCTATAAAACTTTTTACATTATCATCTTTTTTTCATAATTCTTCAAATAAAGATAATATTTCTTTTTGTTCTTTAAGTCTTGATAATTCAGTAGCATAGCTATTTATAACATCAAGTGGATTATAAGAATGTAAGAACCATACATCTCTACTCTTTTTTAAAATTCAAGCCATTTGTTCTGGGGTAGGCATACTTCAGTTTTTAATAGCTTGTATATTATCTGCTTCATATTTTTGTAAAAAAGCATTAATATCTCATCATTGAGTTGCTTCAAAATATTCTCTTAGTTTATCTTGAGATACATATCAATGGTAGTAATTTTCTTTCAAATAAGGTATTAATTCTGGGTGTTGTTCTCATATTTCTTGAAATCATTTTTGAACTATAGAATCTTCTCAAAATTGTCAGTAATTATCAAATATTTGTTTTACATATGGTTGAGTTTCTTTAGGTAATTCAGAAATTACTTGATTTATAATTTCCTGTGTTTTAGCAGGATTTATCTCTTGATTAGTTTCTTTTTCAAAATTCTTAATTCTATTCATTATTTCAAATCAAGTAAAATCAAAAAGAACTCTGTTTTTAGTTGAATTTATTCATTGTTCTCAACTTGTTCTTGAAAATAATTGATTAGGAGCTGTACTTGTTCAAATTTCTCTAATTTTATCTTTAATCTTTTCTCAAGTTTTATACTTGTCTATATTTTTTACAACAAAATCATATCATGCATTTATTGCTTTTGTGTTTTGGTCTTCTAATTTTCTTAGATTATCAAATCATAATGCATTCATTGTTTTATTCCTAAAATTTTTAGCTTCTCAAATGATTCAATCTACTAAAAATGAAGCTGTTTTTCTTCTTCAATTTTTATCTGTTACAACTATATTATCTAAAAATCACCTAACATTATCTATAAGAACCTTTTCAACTCATCATAATTTAACTTTTTCAGTTAGTTTTCTAACTTTATTGAGACTAACTTTTAATCATTCTGTTAAGGGAAATTTTGACTTTTCAGCCTCTATATTATCTCATTTTAAAAAATCTGGTAAATTTTTTGTTGTTTTTATTTG
>CALMDL010000355.1 GCA_937864995.1 uncultured Candidatus Altimarinota bacterium
GATTTTCTAACTCTCATTCGTGTCTTCATTTGAATCATTCAGCAAAAGCTTCAACAGATGCTCTTACTATTCATTTTATATATTCATTTTTAGTTGGAGTGTTCATTTCTAATAATTAGTTATTAATAGATGTTCTACATCTTTATCATTTCTATTCATAAAACTTACAAGATATTTTTTATCAAAAGTTTGAATATTTAATCACTTATTGTTATATAATTCAAAAATAAAATCAGTATTTTTAATAATCATCATCCATTTTGCTTTACATTTTTTTATTAAATAATTAGCTAATCTTTTTTGATCATCTTTATTAAAAGTGTTTTTATCATATGTTGAAAATTCACTATCATAAGGTGGATCTAAAAAAATAAAATCATTTTCTTTAGGTTTATTATCTTTAAAAAAATCTTCAAAATCTTTATTTTCAATCTTTGTTTTTTCTAAATGTTTTTTTAATTCTTTTGATTTTAAGTAATCAATTTTCTTCTTAAAATTTTTATTATTATATCAAATTCATCCATAAGGAACATTAAAATCTCAATTTTTATTAAATCTAAACATTCAACTATAAGCATAATTTCTTATAAATAGAAAAATAGCAATTATGTAAGAATCTTTTAAATTGTATTTTATTTTATTATTGTATAGGTACCTAAAATGCATATAAAATCAGCTTTTTAATGCTGTTTCAATATTATCTAGTATATCATTTTCAGGTAATTTATTTTTACTAAATTCTATTACTTTCATTCTTTTTATTTTATTAAAAAGATTTTTATTTAATTCTTTAATAAAATTTTCAATATTATGATTAAAATTTGTTTCAAACATTCAATTAAAATCTTTTGAATGACTTAATATAAATTCAAAAATTTTATCTTTTAATTCATTTTCTTCTATTTTATTTTCAGAATATTTTTTATATAATTTTAAAAAAAAATCTTTATTTTTAATCAATACTTTTTCAGTTAATATATTCCAATTGTATATTATTTCATCTAGTATATTGAAAAAATCTTTTCTATTTTTTGAAGTAATTATATTGTATAATCAAACTAATTCTGTTGACTTATCATTTATAAAATATTTTTTTGCATTTAGTGCAAAATATACTGCTCATCCTCAAACAAATGGTTCATAAAAATTTTCAAAATTTTTAGGTAATGAAGGTAGTATATATTTTAACTCTTGTTCTTTTCATCCTGCCCGTTTTAAAAGAGGAGATAGTCTTTTTTCTAATATATTATCCATAATTTTATTTTAAATTATTTTATATTTAATATAACTTTTTAAGATAAAAAGTCCAATAAAAATCCTTATAAAATTCAGTATTAAAAGCATATTAAAAAATTAATATGCTTTTACTCTAATCTCTCTTCAATATTTCTCTCCAAAACTCTATATCATTTATCTTATTCCAAGCATCTTTTAATTCTTCTTTAAATTCATTGTATTCTTCATCTGAATAATCTACTTCTACATATTTATAAACTCAGTCTTTTCCCTCTACGAAGTCTAGAGCTAAGCTTCATACAT